>NZ_JBHYIG010000355.1:0-2113 GCF_042740015.1 Streptomyces sp. NPDC059037 | reverse complement strand
GTCTTCGAGGAGTCCCCCTCGAAGACCGCCCCGCTGAAGCGTTCCTCACTGGGCCCCCGGTCACACCCCGGAGGTCAGAACGTCAGAACGTCAGACGCCGGACGAGACCTCGGCCTTCTCGTCCGACCCCGAGTCTCCTTCGGCCGCCGCCAGCGCGCGGTTGCGGCGCACGGACGACCAGAAGGACCAGGCGATCAGGAGGACGCCGATGCTGCCGGTGATGACCTCGTGGATCTCGTACTGGATCGTGACGAGCAGGAGCACCGCGAGGGCGCCGATCGCGTAGTGCGCGCCGTGCTCCAGGTAGACGTAGTCGTCGAGGGTGCCCTGGCGGACCAGGTAGACCGTGAGCGACCGGACGTACATCGCGCCGATGCCGAGGCCGAGCGCCATCAGGACGATGTCGTTGGTGATGGCGAAGGCGCCGATGACGCCGTCGAAGGAGAACGACGCGTCCAGGACCTCGAGGTAGAGGAACATGAAGAACGCGGCCTTGCCGGCCATGACGACCGCAGGAACCTTCTTGCCGCTCCTCTTGGCCGCTTCCTCTTCCTCGTGCTCGCGCTCCTCCTCTTCCTCGAGTTTGTTCTCGAAGAAGCCGGAGAGGCCGCCCACGATCAGATAGGTGATGAGTCCGGCGACGCCGGAGAGAAGCACCGTCTCCGCCTTGTCCGCGTGCGTGCCACCGTGCTGGTGGGCGTGCGTGGCAACCGTCATCGCGGAGATCATGAGCACGATGAGCGCGATGCAGACCGACAGCATGTCGATCTTGCCGAGCTTGGCGAGCGGGCGCTCGAGCCAGCCCAGCCACTTGATGTCACGGTCCTCGAAAACGAAGTCGAGGAAGATCATCAGGAGGAACATGCCACCGAAGGCGGCGATCGACGGGTGCGCGTCGGTGACCAGCTGCTGGTACTGGTCCTTGTCGTTGAGCGCGAGCCGTACGGCCTCGATCGGGCCGATCTTGGCGCTGATGGCCACGATCGCGACGGGGAACACAAGCCGCATGCCGAAGACGGCGATCAGCACACCGATGGTGAGGAAGATCTTCTGCCAGAAGGCATTCATCTTCTTCAGGATCCCGGCGTTGACCACCGCGTTGTCGAAGGACAGCGAGATCTCGAGGATCGACAGGATCGCCACGACCCCGAATCCCGTCCACCCCCCGTAGAACACCGCCGCGACCAGGCCGAGCGCGGTAACCGCGAACGACCAGCCGAAGGTTTTCAGAAGCACTGGCTACCCAATCGTGTGTGTACGGGCTCCCGTTTAGCGGTCTCCCCCGCGCCGGTCCCCGGCTTTACGAAACATTGACCCCGAAGTCTAGAGCGATGCCTCGCAGACCCGACGCGTACCCCTGCCCAACGGCACGGAACTTCCATTCACCGCCGTACCGGTACACCTCGCCGAAGATCATCGCGGTCTCCGTGGAGGCGTCCTCGCTGAGGTCGTAGCGCGCGAGCTCCTGGAGGTCCGCCTGGTTGACCACGCGGATGAAGGCATTGCTGACCTGGCCGAAGGTCTGCCCGCGGTTGTCCGCGTCATGGATCGAGACAGGGAAGACGATCTTGTCCACGTCGGCGGGAACCTTGGAGAGGTCGATCAGGAGCGACTCGTCGTCCCCGTCGCCCTCACCCGTGAGGTTGTCGCCGGTGTGTTCGACAGAGCCGTCCGGGCTCTTCAGGTTGTTGTAGAAGACGAACCACTCGTCCCCCAGAACCCGGCCCGAGTTGCACATCAGCGCGCTGGCGTCGAGGTCGAAGGGTGCGCCGGTGGTGGAGCGCGCGTCCCAGCCGAGTCCGACCAGGACCTGTGTGAGGTTCGGTGCGGCCTTGGAGAGGGAGACATTGCCTCCCTTGGCGAGCGTGACGCCCATGATGTGGTCCTCCCCGTGGTTCGAGAGCAAGAGTTCCCAGGACTCCCCTGTCGTGGGAGCGGGAGTTGAGCAGTTGAGCAGCTGAGCAAGAGATGCCGAGCGCGTCCGGGGGCCCCCCCGGGGGGGGGGGGTGGTGGGTGGTCGGCTAATTCTCCGTCGCGCCCCCGCGTTTGTCCCCCCGCGGCGGGGCGCGGCGGCCCCCCCGCCGTGCTGCGGTCCAGTGGTCACTCAACCCTC
>NZ_JBHYIG010000354.1:0-9075 GCF_042740015.1 Streptomyces sp. NPDC059037 | reverse complement strand
GGCTCACGCCATGCGCCTCCCCGGAACGGAGGGGCACACCGTACGCGATCGACCCGACGCAGACACAGGCGCGGAAAAAGCCTTCGGCCTTGGCGCGGCTCAACGGGCGGCATAGTCCTTCTCAACGATGGCCGCGATCTCCGTTGCCGCAGTGCCCGAAAGTTCCTTGCTGAGGTCACCGCTCGGGGTGTGACCCTCTAGGAGCTCCGAGCCTGCCTTGCGGCACAGATCCTGGAGAACGATCCGCGATGAAGGACCGAGCACCAGCTGGGCTTTGCCGTTGGGCAGACGCAGGAGGCGGTGGTCTACATAGGCCCGGTTCAGGCTTGCGGTGAGTCGCTCAAAGGCGTCAACGAGGTCAGTCGTCATGAATGGGAGCTAGCCTCCCTCGGCCTCCCGCCGGTCACCGCCAGGACCAACTCTGCCCCACACATGGCCCATTCGCCTGCGCATCAGCCCCCCACATTGGCGGACGACCGGTCCGAGTACGGAACACCGCCAACGCACGGCCAGTTCCTGTGCGGCGCCGGTACGTCGGCACGCTAACCGCGTGCTTCCGGCCAGACGGCGGACTGTGTCGCATGCGGGACATGCAGTTACATGCAGTCGTCGTCTTTGAACTTCGGTGCATGCCGCGGCGGACGGCTCGGTAGCCGAGGTTCCTGGTCAGAGTGGTGAATCTGCCGTGGCGGAGCCCGGTCAGTTGAGGTTGATCGCGGCCAGTCACACGCGTACGCCGATGGCCCATGCCGCGTTGCTGGTAGTCGTCAGCCATACAGCCACTGCTCCCAGGCTTCGCGGCCACTCAAGGCGGTGGCGGGGATGCCCAGTTCGGCCAGCGCGCCGGGGTACACGCGCTCGTAGGCCGCGTTGTAGGCGCTGGCGAGGGCGGCGTCGCCGATCAGCCACGGCGCTGAGGCGTGGTCGAGGTCGAGCACGGCGAAGGCGCCTTCGTAGCGGATGCGGCCGTGGAGGAGGCCGCGCTCGAGCAGGGTGTGCCAGCCGCGCCCGACGCGCTCGACCTCGGTCATGCCCTTAGCGGTGTCGATGACGGAAGCGACGTCGAACCGGCGGGGCGGGATGCGGGCATAGAGCTTCGCGATCATCCAGGGCAGGCCCAAGATCCGAAAAAGGTGTGTGCGATGGGCGCCGCCCGTGGAGACGTTGTAGAGCGGTCCGGCCGGTCCATTGGTGACGCTGAGGGAGATGGCGGGTTCCTCGGCAAGGTGGTGGCGGAGAAACGCGGCGAGCTGCTCCGGCTTGGTGGTGAGCAATTCGCGGGCGGCGCGGGGTATCCAGCTGGGGCCACGGGCCGCCTCGGACCGGTCGAAGTCGCCCCAGACCATATCGATGGCGTACACGATGGCGTCGGTACGCACCCAGGCTGCGCTCTCGCTGTATGCCCAGTGGTGCTCCCGCTGCCGGTTGTAGAGGCTGAAATACGGCGACTGTGGAGCATTGGTCTGGAGCTGGGTGGTCGCCGCACGCACCCAATCGCTGACCTCGTGTTCGGGCCAGTCCCGCTGGAGTTGGGTGATGGCGGCGACGGTGGCGTCGAGCGCGGCGCGGTCGGCATCGAAGGCGCGCAGGACGTCCCCCCGATCGATGCCGGGTGGGTCGCTGCCCGCGGCGGGGCCTTCTGGCCGTTCACCGTGCAAGGTCAGGGTGATCCTTGGGCTGTGGCGGCTGGTGGCCTCGAACGACTGCACGGCTTGCCCGGTGGCGTCGGGAGTGGCGCTCCAGCCGCGCACACAAAGACCGTCGTCGCGGTGCGCGGTCAGGGCGCCGTCGCTGTGCCACATCGCTGACCAGGTGCCGCCCGGCCGGTCGAGGTACACGGGCCGGCGCGCGAGGTCGGCTTCAAGTCGCTGAATGTCGCCGCGGCGCCGGGCCCGGGCGAGCAGGCTCGGCGCGGGGCGCAGCACACCCGCAAGGAGCTCTTCGTCGAGCGGATACTCTGCGCGCTCGCTGTGCCATTCGTGCAGGAGGTCTCGCGCCTGGGAGATGCGGTGTGCGGCCTCCTGGGCTGCGTCGCGAAGTTCGTCGCCGTCGAGGTGGCCCTCGACGGCGGCCGCCGCGTGCCGGCCAGCTGCGGCCACCACCTGGTCCCACAGGTACAGCTCGTCGGTGGCCTGGTGCCACAGGTAGCCCTCGCGGGCGGACGTGTCCGATTCCTGGGCCGTGCTGAGGGACCGTACGATCTGGGCGCGTTCGGCGGGCGGCTGGCCGCGGCCGCGGCGTACGGCGAACTGCAGCAGGATCGAGGTGAGGCGGCGGGCGAGGTGCGTGGGCCGGGGGCGGCCGTCCTTCGTGGTGCACGTCTTCGTGCGCGAAGCCGCGCACGTGGGGCATGTCCAGTCCAGTGCGTCCCAGTCGGCCGTCACGCGTTGGTCCTCTCGTCGGCGATCAGGTCAACCACCCCCGTGGTGGCGGTGGTTGCAGTTTGACAGCCGGGGCCGACACGGGAGCGCGCATGTGCCGCGCTCGGCCGTTCGTGACTGGTCGAGGGCATTGTCCTCGGAGCCGGTGGGTCTTGCGGTTCATGGCCGGCTCCGAGCGGGCAGTGGCAGCGTGACGTGGAGGATGCCGCTCTCCGGGGTGGGTAGCGCGGCGTTGAGGCTTGTGACGATGGCGGTCGCGCGCCGGTTGGATGCGCCGTACATCGTGGTGACGGTCTCGCAGTCGGGGAGCTCTGCTGCAGTGTGCAGGGCGTAGTGGGTGAGGTAGGAGCCGATGCCCTGGCCCTGCCAGGCGTCCTCGACCATGACGGCGAACTCGTAGGTGCCGGGGGTTCGGGTCTTGAGCAGGTGCGTGAGGGCAATGGTGGTGGCGGGGTCGGCCGGGGCTACAGCGAGCCAGGTGGTGCCAGCTGCCGGGTGGACCAGGCGGGACCACTCGCGCTGCGTGATGCCGCGGCGGGGGGGTCGCGTACCGGGCATAGCGGGTGCCAAGGGAGCAGCGGTTGTGCATGAGGTTCGCTGCTTCGAGGTCGCCGGGGTGCGCGCGGTGGGCGATGCATGGCCGGGCTGGTGCAGCGTGGTCGGCGGGCGCGTCGGTGGGGGTGAGCAACGCTGTTCTCCTCCGTGCGGGCGCGGGACGTGAGCGGACCGGGTAGCGGGTCCGGTCGGCACGCTAGGAGAGCTCACCTGTGGACAAATATGAACGTGGCGCCACGCCCACCTGGTGCCGGCCGCCAGGAGCGCTGGGGCGCCAGGGGGCGGGGGCTTGGCGGTGGGACAGAACGGCTACTGGTTGCGAGTGTTGACCTGCGGCGGGGGCAGCGCCGTTCGGTCTCGGTACCGTGACCACGACCGCCCATCAGTGCCTGGCCCAAAGGAGCTTCGCCGTGGACTTCGCCGCCCCCCTCGACGGCATTGAGGTATGCGCTGCCGGTGACCTCCTGTCCCGCTATGCGGGATCAGGGCCCTGCACGCCGGTGCGGTGGCAACAGGTCCTGGACGGGCTGGCGGCCGACCGGCAGGGCGTGATTCCGCGGCAGGCACCCGCAGCTGACACCACTGAGAGAGTGACCTTCCTGCTGGATCACGACCCGCTCGGGCCGCTCTTGGGGGCGGTCGCGCGCCTGCTGCACGAAGGAGACGAGGCAGCGGCCCGCGACACGGCTCACGCCGCTCGTTCATTTCACGCCGTCACCACGGCCCCGCCGTTGCGGCACCATCGCCGTCCCGCCCCTGCTCCAGGCGCTGACGTGCGGACCCGCTTCATGTACCGCGTGGCCACCGAGGGCCAGCACTATCTCCCCCTCACGGCTGGCGAGTTGCGTGACGAGCTCGGCGCCATGGTTCCCCGCCAGGCGGTGGTGCCGCGGCCCGTACCCGAGGAGCGTGCGGCGTGGGTCGTGGTGTGGGAGACCCTCTCAGCGCCGGGGGTGGTGATGACGGGCGCCTGGGCCGCGGTGGCCTATCCGGACGCCACTGGGATCGAGTGGCTCATGCAGAGCCTCAAGTCCGGCGTCGCGGCTATGGAACCCGGGCCGCCGGACCTGGAGTGGCGCAGACCGTAGGTCGCAGCTCGGGGCACGTCAGTCGTCGGCGTTGCCGGCCAGCCGTCGCATGATCGTCATGAGTTCATCGGGCGGGGAGATGCTCATCGTCCGGCTTTCCGGGTCGAAGAGTGTGATCGATGTCAGGGCGCCGGCGCGCCACCAGAACACCCGGGGGGAGAGGCGCCCGGGGCCGTCTTCGTAGGCTCCCTGTCCGAACTGCGCCAACGCGTTGGCGGCCTCACCCACGTGATGGTCGGTGAGCGGGTAGAACACGAGGTTGTGCCGGTTCGGGACAACGAGCAGCACGCCTTCGTCCGGTATCGCGGGGCCGCCGTTGACCCGTACCGCCTCTTCGAAGACGAGCACCTTGCTGGCCGCGAAGACCGACTCCGGGTGGCCGAGGATGTGAAGGACCGCGCCGCCGGGCAGATCGGCGGTGTTGTAGTTGACCGGCTCACTGAGCAAGTTCCGCCGCGCGGCAGCCGCGAGGGTCTCCCACTCGACGAGAGCCACATCGCTGTCATCTAGAACGCGGACGTTGTCAGGGGTGTCGAGGGCAACGCCCACCAGGAGATCCGTGGCCAGCGGTTGCAGATAGCTGAACTGCCCTCGCGCTTCCTCAGGTATCGATTCCTCGGCGACCAGTCTCAGATACACGCTGCGCAGGGGGTCCGGGGCACTGCTGTGGTCGGTGCGGGCTGACACGCTCATACGCGTTTCCTTGGGTTTGGTAGTCAGGCGGCTCGCAGGTGGAGCAGTTCACTGATCACATCACGCGGTCATTTCGCAGCAGCCACGGGCCCCTGGCGGAATCTCCGGCTGTTAAGTTGGCATGTCCCGTTCTGAAATCTGAGGAGACAAAGTGCGCAAGGCTCATGCGGTGGCTGTATTGGTCCTCGCCGGACTCGTACTCAGTGGCTGTGGGTCCGGTGAAGACAAGCCGCAGAAGTCCCGTGACGCGCAATCAGGCGAGGATAAGGGAAGCCCCAGCAAGGGCCCTACGGATGCGTCGGCCGAGGGCACGATGATCGACCGCGCGGCCGGTTCCTGGAAGACCATCTCCAAGAGGCAGGGCGACAGGTACTTCCAGACGGTGACCATCGCTGATGGCCATGTCACCATGAAGGGCGCCGTGCTCGACTGCAGCGGCACTCTGAAGCCCGACACGGTGGAGGGCAAGGAGGCGCCGTCCTTGACTCTGACCTGCAAGGGCGGCAGCGACGGCGGTCGCGGCGAGGGGAACATGCACCTGGGTGACAAGGTGACCACGGACGACGCCGTGGCCTTCGACTGGGAGGGCCCTGAAGGTGGTTGGGGTGGTCCGGTCGACAGCTTCCGTCGCACGAGTTGAAGGCGGCGGCAAGTGAACACTTCGCGGAAGCGCGGTCGGAACCTCGTAGTTGTCCAAACCGCCTGACCTGCGAACACACCGTTCCAGGTGTCGCTCCGCTTCGGCAACGGGTGTACGTGCTGCCGCTGAGCGCTGGGAAAGCGGAGCACCTTGAGCACGTGCCGCCGGATTGATCGGCCGGGGTCAGGCTCGATGCACGTAAGAAGCACGAGATAGCCGTTTGCCGGTGAGACGATCGATAGGGGCAGTTGGCCTCAGTTGGGCGAGTGCGACGAGGCCGACCACAGGATTGGGACTTCGAATGTCGCCGCTACCACCTCGACCAACTCGCGGCGGATCGGCCCCTCGTGGTGTACATCGAAGATCTTGCCTGTATCGGCACCGCTGGTCGGAGCGAAGACCGCCATACACACCTCTGACGAGGTGATATCGCGCTGCGAGAGGTACCGCACACCGTCAAAGTCCTCGGAGTGAGCACTGACCGCGAACGCTGTGCTGAGCGGGTAGGGAGGGCCCATCTCGTGCACCAGCTGTGGGGTGATCCCGTGTTTGAAGAGGTTCTGAGGCTGATTGAGGTCGATCAGCCGCACGGCTTCGGAGACGCCGACAGTAGCCAGGCGACGCTTCCCCACTTCGTCCATGGCGATCCCGCAGTCTCTGCCGATGCGCAGAAAGCGCTCCACGAACGCTCCAAAGGCTGTATCGGCGACGTAGCAGGTACCTGCGGGAGCTGGCAGATCGAAGCGGCACGGCGTACTGCCGTCGCAGAACCAGGCGGGGGCGCCGGGCGTCCCGTCAGGAAGGACCCGTAGGAACAGCCGGTAGAGCTGTCTGTTGTCGGTCAGCATGAATGCCGCCAGGTTGGCGCTCACGATGCGAGCCTCGCCGCAGTCGCCTTGGCCGACCGCTCCAAATTGTCTAGCGACATCCAGCCGATCACCGCGCGCGGCTCTTGATCCTCCAGTTCGGGCTGCCGGGTCGCGGCCCACAGCACCACTACCTCGGGTGAGAATGCCTCGCCAAGGGTCGCCTGGAAGACCTCCAGCAGCCCTTGCGCGGCACGACTGGGTGAAGACGGGTCTGCCAGGTCCTCGAATTGCCACAGCGGCAGCCACGCCTCTCGTCGGCCGAGTAGGCCCACCAAGAGGCCGTTCTGGATATCCTCGACTACTGCTTCCGGGCTGCGATTGGCCGAGCGCGCGTACTCGGCTGACCGCAGACACCCGTCCCCCAGCGCCAATCTCCAGAACAGATTGCTGATGGTCAGGTCAGCCGCATCCTGGGCGATCTGCTGCAAGGAACTGTCGTCGAACTTCTGATCCTTTAGCTGGCCGTACCTGCCCCAAGCCAGCCGCAGCGCGCTCTCGTACGCCTGGCTCAGCCGGTATGCGTCGGAGCCGTCGTCCACGCCTCCACCGTACGACCGGATTGGCGGACAGCGCGCGGCGGACTTCGGCGCACCCAACATGCGTGTCACGCACGCTCCGATCTCGTCGGCTCGATTGCCGTGCCCACGGCTCACTGACCTGCCCCTTTCGGGTGACCTCCCTGACGCGCAGCTTGTCATTTTCGAACGGATGCTCGATTCTTGCCCTGTGGCAGTTGCGGAGCCGGTGACAATCGAGCATGCGAGTGGCGTAGCCGGTGAGACGGCGTCGCCCCTCGGCTCGGTGCTGCCCGGTGGCAGGATCCGCCCGGGTACCGCGATCAGCGCGGGCGGGGATCTGCCTCTGTTGCTCGCGCTGGCTGCCGAAGCGGCCTCCGGCGCGGGGTGGGCGGCGGTCGGCCTGCCGCAGCTGGGGGGCTCTCGCGGCCGCCGACGCCGGCCTGGAGCTGACGGCCGGTCTCGTCATTGACGAGCCGGGCCGTACCTGGACGCAGGTCCTGGCCGTTCTGCTGGAGACCGTCCCCGTCGTCCTGGTCGGGCCGCTGGGCCAGGCGCCGTCCGACGCGGTCCGGGGCCTGGCCGCGATCATGCGGCGCAGCGGGTCCGTGCTGCTGTCCGCCACCTCGTGGCCTGGTGCCGAGGTCCGGCTCACCGTGGAACGGGCCCGCTGGGAGGGCGTGAGCGAGGGCCACGGGCTGCTGCGCGGCCGCCGGGTCACCGTGACGTCCTCCGGGAGAGGGGCCGCGGCGGCCTCCCGGTCGGCGGACCTGTGGCTGCCCGGGCCCAACGGAGCCGTCACCTTCGCCCAGGCTTCGGCTCCCGAAGCGGCGGACGCCGACCGCGCCGGGTCGGCGCCGGGCCTGGACTCCGTCGTGCCGCGGCGTCCTGCCCTGCGAGTCGTGGGGTGAGTCCGGTGTCGGGACGCGTTGTCGCCTGCTGGATTCCGGACTGGCCCGTCGCCGCCGCCGCTGCCGCCATCGGGGCGGCGGCCGACCAGGACGCGGTCGCGGTCGTGCGCCGGGACGAAGTCGTGGCGTGCTCGGCGCCGGCCCGCACGGCCGGTGTGCGGCGCCGGATGCGCCTGCGGACCGCGCTGGCCCGATGCCCGGATCTGCGCGTGAGCGAGCGGAACCTGGAGAGCGAGGTGCGCGCCTTCGAACCGGTCGTGCGTCACCTGGAGCAGTCGGTGATGCCGCGTTTGGAGGTGATCCGCCCGGGGCTGATCGTCGCGCCCGCGCGCGGGCCGGCCCGCTACTGGCGCGGTGAGGCCGAGCTAATGGAGCGCCTGATCGACGCGGTCGCCGAGCAGGGCTATCCGGCGCAGTGCGGGATCGCGGCGACCGTGTTCACCGCAGCGCTCGCCGCGAGGACCGGCCAAATCGTTCCTGTGGACGGAGACGCCGCGTGGCTCGCTCCATTTCCGGTCGGCGTGCTGGGCATGGTCCGGCACACAGAACTGCTGCTGCGGCTCGGGATCACTACGGTCGGCCAGTTCGCAGCGCTGCCGACGGACAAGGTGGCGGCCCGTTTCGGCCCGGAGGGGCAGATGGCGCACCGCAGTGCGCAGGGTCTGGAGGCGCGCCCGCTCTCGGTGCGCCCCACCGGGGCCGACCACAGCGTTGCCCGGGACTTCGATCCGCCGGAGGTGCGCCTGGAGCCGCTGGGGTTCACCGCCCGGACGATGGCTGAGGACCTGCACCAACGGCTCGTGGCCGCGACGTCGGTGGAGGACGCGCGGCTCCTGCGCGTGCTCAAGATTTCTGAGGAACTGGGGGAGGTCGCGGAGGCCCTTCACGGGGCGCTCGGCGCCAACCCGCGCAAGGGTCCGTCCCACGACTGGGGAGACGTGGCGAAGGAACTCGCGGACGTCATCGTGACGGCCATGGTCGCCCTGGACACCATGAGCGGGGGTGGCGCGGCGGTGGTGGAGCGCCAGCTCCAGAACCACGTGGCGAACGAGCCGGCGGCAGCCGGGGACACCAGGCTCCTCCAGGTCCTCGCGATCAACGGGGACATGGGGGGAATCGCCGTCGCTGTGTACGGAGCACTGGGCACGGGTCCGCACGGTGAGGCAGCTGAGGTGACGCACACGTGGGAGGACGTGGAGGCACGCCTCGGTCCACTCACCCTCACGGCCGCCGCCGCGCCGACCGACCTCACCGGCGATGCCTGGGACACGGTGGATGAGCGGCTGCGTTTCCTCGTGGCGAAGGTCCGGCATAGGCCGGGCATGAACCTCAGCTGGCCCGCTCCACCCTCTGTACGGGCGGGGCGGCCCCGGGGGCGCGGCGGGGGCCCCCCGGGGCAAACCAACCAGGGGGGCGCCCCCCC
>NZ_JBHYIG010000353.1:0-9117 GCF_042740015.1 Streptomyces sp. NPDC059037 | reverse complement strand
CCCTAGGAAAGGGGGCGGGCCTTCGCCGTGTCAGCCGATGCGTGAACTACGCCTGCCGGAGCCCGCGTTCAGCTCGCGACCGGAACGTACGGCGTGAGATCCGCCGCCAGTTCCTCGTGCACCCGCGCCTTGAGCAGCGTGCCATCGGCGGTGTGCTCCTCGGAGAGCACCTCGCCCTCGGCGTGCGCCCGCGAGATGAGCTGACCCTGCGTGTACGGCACGAGGGCCTCGATCTCGACCTCGGGCCGCGGCAGTTCGTCGTCGATCAGCGCGAGCAGCTCGTCGATGCCGGCGCCCGTACGCGCGGACACCGCGATCGCGTGCTTCTCGTTGCGCAGCAGCCGCTGGAGCACCAGCGGATCGGCCGCGTCCGCCTTGTTGACGATCACGATCTCGGGTACGTCGGTCGCACCCACGTCGCGGATCACCTCGCGCACGGCGGCCAGCTGCTCCTCCGGCACCGGGTGCGAACCGTCCACCACGTGCAGGATCAGGTCGGACTCGCCGACCTCCTCCATCGTGGAGCGGAACGCCTCGACGAGGTGGTGCGGCAGATGCCGGACGAATCCGACGGTGTCGGCCAGGGTGTAGATCCGGCCGGTCGGCGTCTCGGCCCGGCGCACGGTCGGGTCGAGGGTGGCGAACAGCGCGTTCTCCACCAGGACGCCCGCGCCCGTGAGTCGATTGAGCAGAGAGGACTTGCCCGCGTTCGTGTAACCGGCGATGGCGACCGAAGGCACCTTGTTGCGCTTGCGCTCCTGGCGCTTGATGTCGCGGCCCGTCTTCATCTCCGCGATCTCCCGGCGCATCTTCGCCATCTTCTCGCGGATCCGACGGCGGTCCGTCTCGATCTTGGTCTCACCGGGACCACGGGTCGCCATGCCGCCGCCACCGCTGGATCCGCCGCCGCCCATCTGACGGGAGAGCGACTGACCCCAGCCGCGCAGGCGCGGGAGCATGTACTGCATCTGGGCAAGGGCGACCTGCGCCTTGCCCTCTCGGGACTTGGCGTGCTGCGCGAAGATGTCGAGGATCAGGGCGGTCCTGTCGACCACCTTGACCTTGACGACGTCTTCGAGGTGGATCAGCTGGCCGGGGCTCAGCTCACCGTCACACACCACGGTGTCGGCCCCGGTCTCGAGGACGATGTCACGCAGCTCCTGGGCCTTGCCGGATCCGATGTACGTCGCCGGGTCGGGCTTGTCGCGGCGCTGGATGACTCCGTCGAGCACGAGCGCGCCCGCAGTCTCCGCGAGGGCGGCGAGCTCGGCGACCGAGTTCTCCGCGTCCTGCACGGTGCCCGAGGTCCACACACCGACGAGCACCACACGCTCCAGGCGGAGCTGTCGGTACTCGACCTCGGTGACGTCCTCGAGCTCGGTGGAGAGGCCCGCGACACGGCGCAGAGCCGCGCGCTCGGAGCGGTCGAGCTGCTCGCCGTCCCGCTCTCCGTCGATCTCGTGGCTCCAGGCGACGTCCTCTTCCATCAGGGCATCGGCCCGAAGACCTTCGGGGTAGTTCTGCGCGAGGCTCTGCGCGTCCTGGGAAGGGGAAGAAGAGGAGGTCATTGGATCCTTACGTCGATGGGATTCCGTCATAGTCGTCAACGCTCGGGGCCGTCCCGGGATTCCCCGGGCCGACCCGCGTCGGCCCTGAGATTCCCCCGAAGGGTTCTCCCGGAGACCGGCCGCGACGCCGACCAGAAGATGGTTGCACGGAACGGCCCGTCTCGTCACATGGGTTATTTCCCGGCGGGAGCGGCCTTACGCCAGTCCGGATGCCCGGGCATCGGCGGCGTCTTCGCGCCGTACAGCCAGGCGTCGAAGAATCCGCCCAGGTCGCGCCCCGCGGTCTCGGAGGCGAGGCGCACGAAGTCCGCGGTGGCCGCGTTCCCGTCCCGGTAGGTGCGCACCCACTTCCGCTCAAGGCGGTCGAAGGCGTCCTTCCCGATCTCCTGCCGGAGCGCGTAGAGGACCAGGGCGCTGCCGTCGTACACCACAGGGCGGAAGATGCTGATCTTCTGCCCCGGCGCGGGCTTCTTCGGAGCCGCGGGCGGCCCGCCGGCCGCACGCCAGACGTCCGACTGCCGGTAGGCCTGGTGCATCCGCTTCTCGAGCGACGTCCCCGACTTCCCCGACTGCTCCTCGGCGAAGAGTGCCTCGTACCAGGTGGCGTGGCCTTCGTTGAGCCACAGATCGGACCAGGACCGCGGGCTCACGCTGTCGCCGAACCACTGGTGCGCCAGCTCATGCACCATGATCGAGTCCACGTACCACTCGGGGAACTCGGGCCGTGTGAACAGGTCTCTCTCAAAGAGAGAGAGTGTCTGCGTCTCCAGTTCGAAGCCGGTCCGCGCCCCGGCGATCAGCACGCCGTACGTCTCGAAGGGGTAGCGGCCGACCTTCTCCTCCATCCAGCCGATCTGGTCGGGCGTCTTCTTCAGCCAGCGCTCCAGCTTCTGGCGGTCCTTGGTGGGCACCACATCGCGTACGGGGAGACCGTGCGGCCCGGAGCGGTGCACTACGGAGGAGCGGCCGATGGACACCTGGGCCAGTTCGGTCGCCATCGGGTGGTGGGAGCGGTAGGCCCAGGTGGTGCTGCCCGCGTTCCGCGTCTGCCCCATGGGGAGGCCGTTCGCGACGGCGGTGAGTCCCTTGGGGGCCGTCACATGGAACGTGAAGCGCGCCTTGTCCGCGGGGTGGTCGTTGCACGGGAAGACGAGGTGCCCGACATCGGCCTGGTTGGCCATGACGAGTCCGTCGTCCGTACGCACCCAGCCGCCTTCCTCGTTCTTCCCGGGTGTGGGATCGCTGGTGTGGCGGATGATGATCCGCATCCAGTCGCCCTGGCCGAGCTGCCGCTGCGGCGTCACGACCAGGTCCTCACCGGTGGAGGCGAAGCGGGCGGGTGCGCCGTTGAGGGTGACGGAGCGGACCTTGCCGTGCGCGAAGTCAAGATTGACCCGCTCCAGTGGGGACGTCACGCGGGCGTCGATCACCGTCATGGCTTCGAGCGGCTTCTTGTTGTCGCCGCGATAGTCGAAGGAGATGTCGTACGAAGCGACGTCGTACCCGGGGTTCCCCAGGTGCGGGAAGAGCGGGTCGCCGATGCCGAGCGGAGTGGCCGGTGACGGCGCGCTCGCGGCGAGCAGGGTGGCGGAGGCGGCCGCGGCAAGGAGCGCGGTCGCGATGCGGAGGGTCTTCGGCCGTGCGGCCTTGGCCCGGGGGGTGAGCAGCATGAACCACCGCTATCAGCGCGGGGCTTCGACGCCGGTGTCGGCGCGCGCCATGCCACCCGAACGAGTCCAGGATGCCTCCCCGGCGGCCGTCGGGCAGACCCCGATTGACGTCTGCCGCCCGCTACGAAGTGGCCGCCGCCGGATGCTGCGCACGGCTCACGTCGTATACGCCGGGCACCGCGCGCATCGCCCGCATCAGGCCGGGCAGGCCTGCCGCGTCCGGGAGTTGCAGCGTGTACGTGTGGCGCACACGCTGCTGGGTCGGCGGCTCGACGGTCGCCGACATGATCTCGACGCCCTCCAGGGCGATGGCTTCGGTGAGGTCGGCCAGCAGATGTGCCCGCCCGAACGACTCGGCGGTCAGCGTCACGCGGCACCCCGCGCTGTCCCCCCAGCGCACTCCGACCTCGGCGCGCCCCACTTCCTTCATGCGCGCGACCGCGGGGCACTCGACGCGGTGCACGGTCACGACACCGCCGCGCACGGCGAAGGCGGTCACCTCGTCGGGCGGTACGGGCGTACAGCAGCCCGCGAGGCGGACGCTCGCGCCCTCCCGGTCCACGACGGCGTTCGCCGCGGCGGGGCGGGGGAAGTCGGCGGGCTGCTGCGGGGGCGCGGGCGCCGGCTGCTCTGGCGGAGCGGCCTGAGAGGTGGGCGCGGGGTGGCTGGTGAGCCAGCGCCGGATGGCGATCCGGGCGGCGGGGGTGCGGGCGTGGTCGAGCCAATCGCGTGAGGGCCCGGACGCCACGTCCTGCCCCATGAGCAGCTGCACCGTGTCGCCGTCCCGCAGGACCGTGCTGAGCGTCGCCAGGCGGCCGTTGACGCGCGCGCCGATGCAGGCGTGGGCGTCCTCGCCGTACTGGGCGTAGGCGGCGTCCACACACGTCGCGCCCGCCGGCAGTCCGAGCGTGCCGCCGTCGGGGCGGAAGACGGCGATCTCCCGGTCCTGGGCGAGGTCCTCCCGCAGCGTGGACCAGAACGTGTCCGGGTCGGGGGCCGCCTGCTGCCAGTCGAGGAGCCGGGAGAGCCAGCCGGGCCGGGTCGGGTCGGCGCGCTCACCGTCGTCCACGGCGTCACCGGAAGCGGAGTCGGACTGCTCCTCCGAAGGAGGAGCGTAGGGATTGCGCAGGGCGACGACGCCCGCCTCGGCCACCTTGTGCATCTGGTGCGTACGGATGAGGACTTCGGCGACCTCGCCGTCGGGGCGGGCCACGGCGGTGTGCAGCGACTGGTAGAGGTTGAACTTCGGTACGGCGATGAAGTCCTTGAACTCCGAGACGACCGGCGTGAGGCAGGTGTGCAGCTCGCCGAGGACGCCGTAACAGTCCGCGTCCTCGTTCACCAGCACCAGGAGCCGCCCGAAGTCCGCCGCGCGCAGCTCGCCGCGCTTGCGGTGCACACGGTGGACGGAGACGAAGTGCCGTGGCCTGATGAGAACTTCGGCGGTGATGCCGGCCTCGCGCAGCACTCCTCGTACGTCGTCGGCCGTCTCCTCCAGCGGGTCGCCCTCGCGCTCGGCGTCGGCCGCGATCAGCGACTTGACCTGCTCGTACTCCTCCGGGTGGAGGATCGCGAAGACGAGGTCCTCCAGCTCGGTCTTGAGCGCCTGTACGCCGAGCCGCTCGGCGAGCGGAATCAGCACGTCCCGGGTCACCTTGGCGATCCGCGCCTGTTTCTCGGGGCGCATGACGCCGAGCGTGCGCATGTTGTGCAGACGGTCGGCGAGCTTGATCGACATCACGCGTACGTCGTTGCCGGTGGCGACGAGCATCTTGCGGAAGGTCTCCGGCTCGGCGGCCGCTCCGTAGTCGACCTTCTCGAGCTTGGTGACGCCGTCGACCAGATAGCAGACGTCGTCGCCGAACTCCGTGCGCACCTGATCGAGCGTCACATCCGTGTCCTCGACGGTGTCGTGGAGCAGCGACGCGGTCAAGGTCGTGATTTCCGCGCCCAGTTGGGCGAGGATCAGCGTCACGGCGAGCGGATGTGTGATGTACGGCTCACCGCTTTTGCGCATCTGGCCGCGGTGGGAGGACTCGGCGAGGACCCACGCGCGGCGCAGCGGCTCCAGGTCCGCGTCCGGGTAGTGGGCGCGATGGGCTTCCGCCACATGGCCGATCGCGTCCGGAAGCCGGTCGCGCGTGGCCCCTCCCATGAGGGCCGCCCGGCCGAGCCTGCGCAGGTCAAGCCGCGGACGACCGCGCCTGCGCTGTGCTCCGGGCGTCACGGGACCAGACATCGCAGGGTTTGTGGCCTCCGCACTCATGGGCACCTCCGGCTGCTCCGACCGGCGGTGAGCGGACGACAGCATGGTCCGTCCGGGCCGGTGCTTGATGCTACCGAGCCCATCACGCGCCGCTGACCGCCTCTCGCCGAGCGTGAAACGGATCACCCATTCGAGCGACAGTTCACGGGATTACTGTTTCGAGCCAGTCCGCGTCGATCTCGCCTTCGGCGACGATCACCGCGGGGCCGGTCATCTCGATCTCGCCGTCGGGGCGCTCGGTGATCACCAGGCGCCCACCGGGCAGGTCTACGGTGTACGTCACCGGCGTGCCGGTGGCCGACGGGTCCGCGCCGTCCCTGCGGGCGGCGGCCACGGCCACGGCGCACGCGCCCGTGCCGCACGAACGGGTCTCGCCCGCGCCGCGCTCGTGGACGCGCATGGCGACGTGGTTCGGGCCGCGGTCGACCACGAACTCGACGTTCACGCCGTCCGGATACGCCGACGCCGGGCTGAAGGGCGGCGGGGCGAGCAGGGCGCCCGCCTCGTCGAGGTCGTCCACGAAGGCCACGGCGTGCGGATTGCCCATGTTCACGTTGCGCGCCGGCCAGAGGTGGTCGGCCACGTCCAGGTCGCGCTCGGGCCAGTGGTGGCCGGCCACGGAGACGGTGACGTCCCCTTCGGGGAGGATCGCCTTGCCCATGCCCACGGTGATGTCCCCGCCGGCCTCGGCCTTGGCGATGTGCACGGTCTTCACGCCGCCACGGGTCGCGACGGCCAGATCACCCTCGCCGGCATGTCCCGCGCGCTGCAGGTAGCGGGCGAAGACACGCACTCCGTTGCCGCACATCTCGGCGATCGAACCGTCGCCGTTGCGGTAGTCCATGAACCACTCGGCCCGGTCCGCCAGATGCTGTGCCTCGGGGTGCGCCGCGGACCGCACGACGTGCAGCAGACCGTCGCCCCCGATGCCCGCGCGGCGGTCGCACAGGGCGGCCACGGCGGCCGGGGACAGCTCGATGGCGTTGTCGGGGTCGGGGACGATCACGAAGTCGTTCTCGGTCCCGTGCCCCTTGAGGAAAGCGATCCGCGTGCTCATTCCTCGATCGTACGGGGTGGCTACGACACTCCGTCCCGGCGGTCGCCGGACGGGCTCTGACCTCGTACGACGCCGTCAGCGAAGGCGCGCGACCCGCCAGACGGCGAGGACCGCGGCGGCCAGGAACACCAGGGCGTACGCGGAGACGACGCGCCAGTCGGGGCGCTTGCCGGAACCACGCTCGGGCAGCCCCGGCCAGGTGTGCCCGACGCGGCGCGCGGCCATCATGCCCCAGCCCGCCGCGCAGCAGCTGATCAGGAGTCCGAGCATCGCGACGACGGCACCGCCGTCACCGAACTCGAAGGCCAGCGGGAAGGCGAACATCAGCGAGCCCGCCGCGGCGAGGACGACGATCGGCGCGAGCTGCCAGATGCGCAGCCGGCGCTGCGGGCGGAGTTCGACCTCGACCTCGGCGGCGGCCATCTCGTCCGCGCCGGGCCCGTCGTCGGTGACGCCGTCAAGCGCCGCGTCGGGCCCGTCGGGGGTCAGCTCGCCGCCGTCATGTGCGGTGTCACGAGGGCCGGCCTCCATCGCCATCCGCCCTCCCACTCCGGACTCCACTGGTCGATCGATGGTCGATGATGGCACGGCGCCAGGGGCCGGGATGACCGCCGGAGCGTCCCGATGCCATCACGTGATCAGGCTGTGACCGCTCGTTCGACCAACGTCAGTGCCTGTGCCGGGAGTTCCCCCCGATCGGCCACCGCACCACTGAGCCAGTGCACACGCGGATCGCGGCGGAACCACGAGTCCTGGCGGCGCGCGAAGCGCTTGGTGGCGCGCACGGTCTCGGCGCGCGCTTCGTCATCGGTGCACTCCCCCGCGAGCGCCGCGAGCACCTGCTGATACCCGAGCGCACGCGACGCCGTACGCCCCTCGCGCAGACCCACGGCCTCCAGGGCACGCACCTCGTCGACGAGGCCGACCTCCCACATGCGGTCCACGCGCGTGGCGATCCGTTCGTCGAGCTCGGGGCGGGCCACATCCACGCCGATCTGGACGGTGTCGTAGACGGATTCGTGGCCGGGGAGGTTGGCGGTGAAGGGCTTACCGGTGATCTCGATGACCTCAAGGGCGCGGACGATCCGGCGGCCGTTGCTGGGCAGGATGGCCTGCGCCGCTCCGGGGTCGGCGGCGGCGAGGCGGGCGTGCAGCTCTCCGGATCCGCGCAGCTCCAGTTCCTCCTCCAGGCGGGCCCTTACGGCGGGGTCGGTGCCGGGGAACTCGAGCTGGTCGACGGCTCCCCTGACGTAGAGCCCGGAGCCGCCGACCAGGATCGGCCAGCGCCCCGCGGCGAGGAGACGGTCGATCTCGGCGCGAGCCAGCTTCTGGTACTCGGCGACACTCGCCGCCTCCGTGACGTCCCAGATGTCGAGGAGGCGGTGCGGCACTCCGTCGCGCTCTTCGAGCGTCAGCTTTGCGGTCCCGATGTCCATCCCTCTGTAGAGCTGCATGGAGTCGGCGTTGACGACTTCGCCGCCGAGACGCTGGGCGAGAAATACGCCCAGATCGGACTTTCCTGCCGCGGTCGGACCGACGACGGCGATGACCCGCGGGGCGGGAGCTGCGCTACTCACCGCCCCAGTCTCGCAAACCTCTCGGCCACTTCCCGAACGAGTTACGTGACGCCCCTGGTCCGGGGTCGTTGCCTGTTGCGAGGTTCCGGCCGCCGGTTTCGAGGACCGGTGACCCGGGTGGCGCAACAGGGCGCACCGGGCGGCACGGCATTTCGCCCACACGAGTAACGTATGGAGTAGTTATGGGTGTTTTTTCACGGTTCCGCAGGAAGTCCAAGGATTCGGAAGAGGCGTCGACAACTGAGGCGGCGGCCGACACCCTGACGGCCGAGCCGGCCGCGGCCGAGGAGACTGAGGAGACTTCCGAGGCCGGGACCGGGGCGGAGGCCAAGGAGCAGGCCGACGACAAGGCCGGGGACAAGGCCGACGACAAGGCCACCTCCGCCGCCACGGACGACACCGAGCCCGAAGCCGAGGAGCAGGCCGAGAACGCGGATGCGGCCGCCGCCGAGGGTGTGGAGATCCCGAAGCAGCAGTCCGCGGGCGAGGCCGCCGACAGCGAGGCCGGCGAAGGCGCCCGCAAGTAGCTCGCCCAGTGAGGGAAGGTAACGATGGGCTTCCTGGACAAACTGAAGGACAAGCTCGCCCCGGCCAAGGACAAGGTCTCAGGACTCGCGCAACAGCACGGGGACAAGATCGACCACGGTCTCGACAAGGCCGCGAAGGTGGTCGACGCCAAGACCAAGGGCAAGTACAGCGACAAGATCCAGACGGGCACGGGCAAGGCGAAGCACGCCGTGGACCGCATCGCCGGGGCATCCGGCCAAGGCAAGGACGCGGGCGGTGGCGGCACCACCCCTCCGACGCCCCCGCCGACCCCCTGAAGGACACGTCACGGGCCGCATCATCCGCCCGGCACCACCAGCCGAGCCATCGGCCGACCCGCACCGGCGGTGTGGGGGGGGGGGTGCGAAAGCACCACACACACCCCCCCGGAAGATGTAGAAAATAAAAAGAAACAACAACACACAAAACACAC
>NZ_JBHYIG010000352.1:0-9151 GCF_042740015.1 Streptomyces sp. NPDC059037 | reverse complement strand
CTGGGGCTTCCGCCGAGCCGCTGCCGGTGACCGTTGGTTCAGGGGCGCAGTCTGTGGCTTGCGCCGAGCTACCGTCGTCGGCGACCGTCGGTTCGGGGATGCGGCCACCGACATCCGCCGAGCCACCGCCACCGCCCTCGGTGACCGCCGGCTCAGAGGCGCGGCCACCCGCATCCCCCGACCCGCCGCCAGCACGCGCCGACTCGGGAGCGCGGCCACCCGCATCCGCCGACCCACCGCCACCGCCCCCGGTAACCGCCGGCTCAGAGGCGCGGCCACCCGCATCCCCCGACCCGCCGCCAGCACGCGCCGACTCGGGAGCGCGGCCACCCCCATCCGCCGAGCCGCCGCCAGCACCCATCGACTCGGGAGCGCGCCCACCCCCATCCCCCGAGCCGCCCCCACACCCGCCATCCCCGCCAGCCCCGCCCCCGCGCCCCACAACCTCCCTGACACCGACCAAGCGGCGAGCGGCGTCAGGTGTGCTGGACATATGAGGGTCGCCTCCGGGAGTGCGGTGTGCGGGGTCAGGTTCCGATTGTCGCCGAGGGGGCCGAGGCGGAGGAGGGCTCGGGAGTCGTGGTCCCGTGGGCCAGGGAGCGGCCCCGGGTTTCCTTCGCCGCCAGGACCGTCAGCGTCGTGATGACCACCGTGACACAGACGTACAGGGCGACCGGCGTCGCGGAGTCGTAGTCCTTGAGGAGCTCCACGGCGATGATCGGCGCCAGCGCCCCGCCGATGATGGACGCCAGCTGCGAGCCCATCGACGCCCCCGAGTAGCGCACCCTCGTATCGAACATCTCGGAGATGAACGCGGCCTGCGGCCCGTACATCGCGCCGTGGAAGAGCAGGCCGACCGTGACCGCCAGGGTGATCACGGCGAAGGACTTGCTGTCCACGAGCGCGAAGAAGGCGAAGGCCCAGGCCGCCATGCCGATGGAGCCGATCAGGGTGACGGGCCTGCGGCCGATGCGGTCGGAGAGGGCGCCCCAGAGAGGGATCGTCACGAAGTGCACGGCTGAGCCGATGAGTACGGCGTTCAGGGCGGTGCTCTTGGGCAGTTCCAGATGCACGGTGACGTACACGAGGACGAAGGCCGTGAGGATGTAGTACGAGACGTTCTCGCCGAGCCGGGTGCCGATGGCGGTCAGGACGCCGCGCCAGTTGCTCCGGAACACCTCGACGACCGGGGCCTCCTGCCGGGCACTTTCCCCCGAGGCGGCCGCCTTTGCCTGTGCCTCCAAGAACAGGGGGGATTCCGATACCGAGACCCTGATCCACAGGCCGATGATCACCAGTACGCCGGAGAGCAGGAACGGGATGCGCCAGCCCCATGCCAGGAACGCCTCCTCCGACTGGACGGCGGCGAGCAGCGCCAGGACACCGGTGGCGAGCAGGTTGCCGCCCGGTGCGCCGGCCTGCGGCCAGGAGGCCCAGAAGCCGCGGTTCTTGTCGTCGCCGTGCTCGGAGACGATGAGCACGGCGCCGCCCCACTCGCCGCCGAGTGCGAAGCCCTGGACCAGGCGGAGGACCGTGAGGAGGATCGGGGCGCCCACGCCGAGGGTCGCGTGCGTGGGCAGCAGGCCCATCGCGAAGGTCGCGCCGCCCATCATCAGCAGGCTGAGGACCAGCAGCTTCTTACGGCCGATCTTGTCGCCGTAGTGGCCGAAGACGACACCGCCGAGCGGCCGCGCGGCGAAGCCGACCGCGTACGTGAGGAACGCGAGGAGCGTGCCGACCAGGGGGTCGCTCGTCGGGAAGAAGAGGGAGTTGAAGACGAGCGCGGCGGCCGAGCCGTAGAGGAAGAAGTCGTACCACTCGATGGTGGTGCCGATCAGGCTCGCGCTGATGATGCGGGCGATGCCGGGCTTCTTCGGCGCCCGGCCGGCGTCGGCCGGGTCCTTGCCCTGGGCATGCGGCGTTGCAGCCATGGCTTGATCCGTTCTCTGGGGAGGCTCTATGGGGACGTGGGTGGGGCGAGCGAGGGCTATCCGGCGGTCCAGCCGCCGTCCAGGGGGAGCGAGGCACCGGTCACGAAGCCGCTGTGCGGGCCGCAGAGCCAGAGCGCGGCGGCGGCGATCTCCGCGGGTTCGATGAGCCGCTGAACCGCCGAACGCCGCAGCAGTACGTCGGTGAGGACCTGCTCCTCGGGGATGCCGTGCGCGGCGGCCTGCGCACTGATCTGGCGCTCGACGAGCGGGGTGCGGGCATAGCCGGGGTTGACGCAGTTGCTGGTGATCCCGTGGGCGGCGCCCTCCAAAGCGGTGACCTTGCTCAGGCCCTCCAGGGCGTGCTTGGCCGCGACGTAGGCGGACTTGAAGGGGCTGGCCCGCAGGCCGTGCACGCTGGAGATGTTCACGACGCGGCCCCAGCCGTGCGCGTACATGTGGGGCAGGGTCCTGCGCAGGAGCAGGAACGGCGCGGTGACCATGACCCGCTGGATCAGGTCGAACCGTTCCGGGGGGAACTCCTCGATGGGCGCGACGTGTTGGAGCCCGGCGCTGTTGACGAGGACGTCGACGGCCGCGGGCAGGGCCCGCACCGCGCCGGGGTCGGCGAGGTCGGCGACGTGGGGTTCGCCGCCGACCGTCTCGGCGACCGCCTTGGCCGACTCCGCGTCCACGTCGACGACATGGACGAAGGCACCGGCGTCGGCGAGTGCCACGGCACAGGCGCGCCCGATGCCGCTGCCGCCGCCGGTGACCAGGGCGGTACGTCCGGTCAGATCGGTGCCCGCACCGGCGGGGTCGCTTCCCTTAACGCTGCTCGTCATGGCCGGAAACGTAAGGGCGCCGGGTGAGGCCTTCCCATGTGTGGAACCCACACAACGAAGGCCGCTCTCATGTGTGGTGGCAGTGCGGGAGTTACACCGGTCGCGTCCGCGCGAACCGGTCCGTGCTGCCGTCCGCCCACGTGCACGCGAGCTTCTGCGCGCTGCCGCTCCCGGTGGCCACGGCCGTGCCGGTGGTCGTCATGTCACCGCCGCCGCAGTCGACCGTCATGGCCATGCTGGCGTTGATGGTCCCGGTGCAGGACTTCCCGCCGGCGCGCATGGTGAGCGAGGTTCCGCTGATGGTCAGCACCATCTCCTTGCCGTCCTGCGCGCGGACGATGTGGTACCAGGTCCCCTGGACGCCGCTCGCGCCCGGCTTGCCGGTGGGAGCGGGCTTCGGGGCGGCCGAACGCGTGGGCGTGGGGGCCGCGTTGGTGGGGCTCGGGGTGGCCTTGGGGGCGGTGGGCTTCGCCGTACGGGTCCTGCTGGGCGTGGGGGTGGGCTTCGGCGCCGTGGTGGACGGCTTCGCGGCGGGCTCGGAGACGCCGGTCTTCGGCTTGCCCGCCGCCTTCGCGTCGTCGCCGTCGCCGTCGACGCTGTCGTCATCGCTGCCGCAGCCGCTCAGCGTGAGGGCGAGAACGGCCGCGGCGGCCGCCGCCATGGAAGATTTACTGCGCACGGGAGTTGCTTTCCTGTCGGGCATGGATTCTTCAGGCATGGATTGAATTCCCGGGGGCTCCCGGGGACTCCCGGGGACTCCCGGGGAGAGGGGAATTCATATGCGATACGTTCACGAACCCGAGCGAGCGTGTCATAGGAAACGCATGAGATTCCAGGCCAACTGGATATGTTCTAAAGGTCAGTTGGGCTGATCCTGGGTTATGCGAATTGCGACCCCCCGCGCCGAGGGTGCAGTGGCGTACGTCACACTCGGCGGGCCGGGGGCTGTGCTACCTTGCGAACAGCACGTGTGAACGCCGCCTCTCTGCGGCGCCGGTGCTGATTTCCTCTCTTCCGCCTCCTCGGAGGCCACTTTCTCTCCGCCCGTAGTACGGGGCGTGATCACACCGCCCCGCCGGGCCCCTTCATTCGCATGTCTGCGAAAGGAACCCACCATGAGCACCGCAACCATCACCCCGAACAAGGACTCCACCAAGGACTCCACCAAGGAATCCACCACGGCCACGGTCAAGGCCGCCTCCGGCATCCTCGACCTCGCCCACGGCGGCACCGGTCACCTCCGCACCGGCGACTGCCTTCCCATCCCGGGCGACGTGCAGGTTCCCGCCGCCCTGATCCGCCGGCTCGGCCTGCGCCCCGGCGACCTGGTCGAGGGCGAGTGCGCACGGCCCCGCACGCTCACCGACGTCCACCGGGTCAACGGCCACTCCCCCGAAGCGCTGCGCAGGCGGGCGCTGTTCGGGGATCTCACCCCGCTGCACCCCCGCGAGCGGCTCCGTCTGGAGACCGCGGGAGGGTCCGTCGCGACCCGGCTCGTCGATCTCGTCGCACCCGTCGGCAAGGGGCAGCGCGGCCTGATCGTCGCGCCGCCGAGGACCGGAAAGACGGTCCTCCTCCAGCAGATCGCCGCCGCCGTCAGCGCGAACCACCCCGAGGCGCACCTCATGGTCGTACTCCTCGACGAGCGGCCCGAGGAGGTCACGGACATGAAGCGGTCCGTACGCGGCGAAGTGCTCGCGTCGACCTTCGACCGGCCCGCCAAGGAGCACATCGCGCTGGCCGAACTCGCCGTCGAGCGCGCCAAGCGGCTGACCGAGGAGGGCAGGGACGTCGTCATGCTCTTCGACTCGCTGACGCGGCTCTGCCGCGCGTACAACAACGCCGCGTCCAGCGGCGGCCGCACCCTCTCCGGAGGTGTCGACGCCGCCGCCATCCAGGGCCCCAAGCGGCTCTTCGGCGCCGCCCGGCTCGCGGAGGAGGGCGGGTCGCTGACCATGCTGGCGACCGTGCTCGTGGAGACCGGATCGCGCGCCGACGACTACTACTTCGAGGAGCTCAAGGGCACCGGCAACATGGAGCTCCGCCTCGACCGGGGGATGGCCGAGCGGCGCGTCTTCCCTGCCGTCGACGTCACTCCGTCCGGTACGCGCCGTGACGAACTGCTCGTGGCCGCCGACGAGTTGACCGCCGTACGCGGACTGCGCCGCGCCCTGCACGGCCGGGACGCGCAGAGCAACCTGGAGGCGCTGCTCGACCGCATGCGCAAGACGCCGAGCAACGCAGCCTTCCTGCGACAGGTGCAGCAGACCGTGCCGGGCGCCAACAGTGCCAAGACCAACGGGAGTTGAGTCGCCTCACGGGCGCGTGACGTGCACCCGGTAGCTGCCGTCCTTGTCGACGTCCGCCACCGTGACGCGGACGTCCGTCTTCTCGTCCACGAACGTCTGCCCCGGCCCGTACGGCGCGTCGGAGAGCTCCGCGTGGACGTTCGGCCGCCGTGTGCAACCGCCGCTGTCCTTCGCCGAGTCGGAGACGGTGACCGGGCCGTGGCCCGTGTCGATCTCCGCGTTCACCTGGTAGACCAGTACGCCGGGCTTGCAGACCGCCTCGTCGTTGCCGCCCTGGGTACGGACCTCGATCGCGTACCCCGTCCTCTCGTTCATCGGCACGAAGGCGAGCTTGGTGCCGCCGCGCTCGGCCAGCGGGGTCAGTGTGTGCTCGGTCGTCCCGGAGTTGGACGCGCAGCTGATCTGGTCGTCGTCGAGCCAGCCGAGCTTCCACTTGTGCCAGGCCAGCAGGTCGTTGTTGGCGCCCCAGTCCTCGCTCATGATGTCCCAGTGGCCGACCGCGCCGCCGCCCTCCTGCGTATAGAGGTCGGGCAGGCCGAAGGTGTGGCCGTTCTCGTGCGGGAGCACGCGATAGCCGGTCTCGCCGAAGCTGCCCGAGCCGTCGTCCTGGCGGCTGTAGATGAACGACGCGTTGGCCACCGGCACCCCGTCGGCGACGGGTGCCTCGGTGTTGCCCGCGAACGTCACCGAGAGGACCGTGTCGAGCGCGGAAGGGCCCGCGTTCGGCGTGATGAGGATGTTCACCAGGTCGTACTCGCGGAAGTCCACCTCCGCGTCGGCGGTAGCCACGATGTCCTTGACGAGCTCGCGGTACCCCGGATCGAAGGGGGCGCCGCGCTCAAGCCCGTACTCCTTGAAGGTCTTCGGCATCCGCAGCCAGTCGGGCACGGGGGACTCGGGGCGGTAGTCGAGCCGCCCGTAGGAGCTGGTGCGGAACCACTCCGAGGTCTGCGGGAAGAACTCCGCGAGGCGCTCCATGGCGGTGCCCTCGCCGGGGGCGTCGGAGAAGTCGACCATCAGGTTCAGGGCCCGGACGGTGCCCGTGGAGCGCGAGTACCCGGCGGGCGTGGGCACGCCCTCCGACATCTGCACGCCCATCGTCCCGTTGATCATGCACGGGCCGAGTTCGGTCGCGCGGGCCAGGGACGTGGGGCCCGCGGCCGTGGGGGAGTCCTCCATCAGCCGGCCCGTGCTCGCCGACGTGGTGACCGTGAGGGCGAGTGCCGCGCAGGCCGCGAGTGCCGCGCCGCGCCGGGCTCCGCGTATCCGCCTCCAGGTCGGCTGCTGCATACATGGCCCTCCCGTCGCGGCAGCCGCAGGTCCTGGCTGCACCCTGTTCGATCACCCTGTGCCGGGGGCCGTGCGGGCGCTCGCTGGGCGCGACCGATCGTGGGTTTCTCGCCCGCGAAGGTGTGACCCAGGTCACAGGAAGAAAGTCGGGGGGCGGGAAATATCCGGGGAGTCCTTCCCCGTTTAGACCTGTGTCCGAGCGAAACGGGGAGTGAGTCCCCGCATCGCACAGCAGCAGTCACACCACTACTTCGAGGGGTTCTTCCGTGGACACCGCCACCGCTCCGCAGCGCAAGGTCACCCGCCCCCGGGCCGACGCCCTGCGCAACCGGGAGCGGATCGTCGCCGCCGCACGCGAGATGTTCGTCGAGTTCGGTGCCGATGTGCCGCTCGACGAGGTCGCGCGCCGCGCCGGCGTGGGCAACGCCACGGTCTACCGGCACTTCGCCGACCGCGCCGAACTGGTCCACCAGGTCGTCCTCTTGGTGACCGACCGCGTCGCTGAGCACGCCGAGCGTGCCCGCGCCCGGACGGAAGCCGAGGGGGAAGGCGCGGCCTTCGACGCCCTGCGCGAGTTCGTGCACGCCGCCGCCGACGAGCGGATCGGCGCGCTGTGCCCGATGCTCCAGGAGGCGTTCGACCCCGAGCACCCTGACCTGATCGACGCCCGCGACCGGCTCGAGGTCGCGATCGACGGGCTCATGGAGCGGGCACGCGCGGCGGGGCAGCTGCGCACCGACATCGCCGTCGGAGACCTGATGGTCGCCCTCTCCCAGCTCACCCGGCCCCTGCCCGGCACCGCATGCCTGAACATGGACCGCTTCGTCCACCGCCATCTGCAGCTGTTCATGGACGGCCTGATGGCTCCGGCACGCTCCGAGCTGCCCGGTGAGGCGGCGACCTTGGAGGACCTCCGCCAGTCATGAGCCTCGCCTGACGTCGCACGCCGCACGCACGTCTCTCTCGACGCCGCACGCCGCACGCACGTCTCTCTTCACGCCTCTTACGTCTCTTTTTTCACTCTCGTACCGCTAGGTGGCTATCCCCATGTCAGAAACAGATCCGAGGCGCTGGAAGGCGCTGATCTTCATCGCGCTCGCGCAGCTGATGGTCGTCCTCGACGCGACCATCGTGAACATCGCGCTGCCCTCCGCCCAGCAGGACCTGGGCATATCGGACGGCAACCGCCAGTGGGTCATCACGGCCTACGCCCTCGCCTTCGGTGGACTGCTGCTCTTCGGTGGCCGCATCGCCGACCTCTGGGGCCGCAAGAACACCTTCGTGACCGGCCTGATCGGCTTCGCCGCGGCCTCCGCGCTCGGCGGCGCCGCTACCGGCGAGGCCATGATGCTGGGCGCCCGCGCCCTGCAGGGTGTGTTCGGCGCGCTGCTCGCGCCCGCCGCCCTCTCGCTGCTCGCGGTGATGTTCACCGACGCCAAGGAGCGCGCCAAGGCCTTCGGCATCTACGGCGCGATCGCCGGTGGCGGCGGCGCCGTGGGCCTGATCCTCGGCGGCTTCCTCACCGAGTACCTGAACTGGCGCTGGACCTTCTTCGTGAACATCCCGTTCGCGGTGGTCGCCGCGCTCGGCGCCTACTTCGTCATCCGTGAGCCGGCCGGCGGCCGCAACCGCTCGCCGCTCGACATCCCGGGCGTGGTCCTCTCCACCCTCGGTCTGGTCGCGCTCGTCTACGGCTTCACCCGCGCCGAGTCGGCCGGCTGGTCGGACTCCCTGACCATCGGCATGTTCGTCGCGTCCGCGGTGCTGCTCGCCGCGTTCGTCCTCACCGAGGCCAGGGTCAAGTCGCCGCTGCTCCCGCTGCGCGTCCTGACCGAGCGCAACCGCGGCGGCGTCTACCTGTCGCTCGGCCTCGCGGTCATCGCGATGTTCGGCCTGTTCCTGTTCCTCACGTACTACCTGCAGATCGTCCAGGGCTACTCGCCGGTGAAGACCGGCTTCGCGTTCCTGCCGATGATCGTCGGCATGATCGCGGGCTCCACGCAGATCGGCGCCCGCCTGATGACCCGCGTCCCGCCGCGGCTCCTGATGGGTCCGGGCTTCCTGCTCGCGGCCGTCGGCATGCTGCTCCTGACGCAGCTGGAGGTCGGTTCCTCGTACGCCGGTCTGATCATGCCCGCGCAGCTGATGCTGGGCCTCGGCATGGGTACGGCGTTCATGCCGGCCATGTCGCTCGCCACGCACGGTGTCGAGGCGCGTGACGCCGGTGTCGCCTCCGCGATGGTCAACACCTCGCAGCAGGTCGGCGGCGCCATCGGCACGGCCCTCCTGAACACCATCGCCGCATCCGCCACCACCGCGTACATCACCTCGCACGCGGCGGGCGCGACGACTCCGGCGGCGCAGAAGCTGCTCCAGGCGCAGGCCATGGTCGAGGGCTACACCAGCGCCATCTGGTGGGCGGTCGGCATCCTGGTGGTCTCCGCCGCGATCGCCTTCGCGTTCATCAACACCGGTGCCCAGAGCGGCGCTCAGGCCGCCTCGGGCGACGGTGAGGGTGCCGGCGGTGTCGGCAAGGAGGACGAGGTGCGCATCCCGGTGGTCGCGCACTGAACCACCGGGGCGGTTCAGGGGCGCGGGGAACTGCGCGACCAGCCACAGACGGCCCGCACTCTGAAACTGCCTGCCGACAGAGCGCCTAGCGAAGCCAAGGCAGGTCGGCCCCGGCCTCCTTGGGCTCAAGAAGTCCCTCGGCGATGATCGACATGATCTCGCCGCGGGGGGGTGTAAACAAAAGCGAGCCCACGAGAGCACGATAGAT
>NZ_JBHYIG010000351.1:0-9195 GCF_042740015.1 Streptomyces sp. NPDC059037 | reverse complement strand
GGGCGGGCGCTCTCGCCGACTGGGGGATCGGCGAGTCACGCGCGTACGAAATCACCGTCTGCGTAAGCGAGTTGGCGACCAACGCCCTGCTGCACGGCGTCCCGCCCGGACGCGGCTTCCGGCTGGGGCTGAGCCTCGCCGGTGACGTACTCCGCGTCGAAGTGCACGACAGCGGCGACGGATGGCCCCGACTCGCCGGCGAAGGGGATGACGCCGCCGAGTCGGGGCGCGGCCTGCTGCTCGTGGCGGCCCTGGCCGACAAGTGGGGGGTCATGGCGCGCGATCCCGGAAAGATCGTCTGGTGCGAGTTCGTTCAGGCCACCGGTGATGTCCCGCTCACAGCCGCCTCTCGGCGTGGCTGCCCTGGTCCTCGCTGGTCACGGTGACGGTTTCCGCACCCTCATCGCCGTCCCACCAGTCGGCGAATGCCTTGCTGAGGGCGTCGATATTCTGCTGGGTCTTGTTGTCCTTGTACGTGAGGTAGTCGGTCGAGACGGTGACAGCGCCGGAGCCCTTCGCCCCGTATCCGATGGCGAGTTGGGTGATGTGCGGGGCGAGGCGTTCGCCGCTCGGGGAGTTCTTGGCGGCCCAGGAGCGGAATTCCTCCAGGAGGTTCGACGGCTTGTCACCGTCGTACAGTGTGGTCTTCTTCGCCGTCTTTCCGCCCTGCCCGAGAAAGCGCGCGCTCCCGGCCGCCGGATCCTCGTCCCACCATTCCGTGAACGCCTTTGCGAGCGGGCCGACTTGGTCCTCTGCCTCGCCCCAGGGGCCGTAGTCGGTGAGGACCTTGACCACCCCGTCGCGCTCACCGGACCGGTAGTCGAGGCTGACGTTCCGGGCATGGCCCGCAAGGGCGTCGTCGCGCTCCGAGTCATTCGTCTTCAGCCACGTACGGAACCCGAGCAGCAGATTGGGGTTGTCCGGGGCGTCCTTCCGCGACGACCCATCTCCTCCGGAACACCCCACCGTCAGGAGCAGAGCCCCCGCCGCGAGCGCTCCCGCACGCGTCCTCTTCCCCACTGAATCTCTCCGATCAACCAGCTGGTGCAATACAACACTTACAGGGCAAGCAGCAAGTACCGCCCCAATCGACACATCGTTCGATCTGTGCGTAACGTACCTTCTTGATTGATCTGTACCAATCGGGCCCCGGATGAGTGGGGTCCGTTTTTTGTGGGGGAACACCACTGTGAGAATGAAACGCACCCTGACGGCGATTGCTGCCGCGGCCGCCCTCTGTGCCGCCGCGGGACCGGCCTGGTCCGCCCCGGACCCGACGCCGACGCCCACCACCGCGGTCACGCCGACCCCGTCGGCGACTCCGACTCCGTCCGCGACTCCGCCCGCGACTCCGACCCCGTCGGCGACCCCGACCCCGTCGAAGTCGCCGTCGGAGACCTCGAAGTCGCCCTCCCAGGACCCTGCCCAGGACCTGGCCCGCGAGCTCGAGAAGTTCTGGACGCCCGAGCGCATGGCCCAGGCCAAGCCGGTCGAGGAGCAGCAGGCCCGCGAGGCCGCGGCCGCCGAGGACGCCAAGAGGGACTCCCAGGGGGACAGGGAGGAGGCGGCTGCGCGCGAGGGCATGCTGCGTTCGCCCTCGCACACCTTCAAGGGCATCAAGGAAGTCGGCACCTTCTACTGGGCGCAGAAGGCGGGCAACGACTACCCGGACCGCTACGACTACCGCTTCTGCGGCGGAACCGTCGTCCCGTCCCCGGGCAAGAACCTGGTCGCGTCGGCAGCGCACTGCTTCGACAGCAACGACCAGAAAGAGAACTTGATCTTCGTGCCGCAGCACAGCGCGAAGAGCCCGATGCCGCACGGCATGTACCCCATCAAGAAGGGCCACATCTTCAAGGACCCCGGCTACACCGGGTCCAAGAAGAGCGAGGAGAACTTCACCGACGTCGACGTCGCGTTCCTCGCCACCGAGCCGCGCAGCGACGGCAAGAAGGTCGAGAACGTCGTCGGCGCCATCCCGATGGGCTTCAACACCGGTTTCAACCACACCGCGCACGCCATCGGTTACCCGTATCTGTACGGCGGCGGCAACTACAAGCCGAAGCAGGACCCGCTCAGCTGCACCACGCCGACGAAGAAGTACACCTCCGGCAACACCAAGGACAGCGGCGGCAGGCTCTGGCGCGGCGGCACCTTCACCGAGATCCACTGCGACGGCTACGTCGGCGGCACCTCCGGTGGCCCCTTCATCACCGCGGGCGGCGAATCGCCCAAGCTGATCGGCGTCACCGGCGGCTGGATGACCGGCGGCCACAGCGCCAACACCTCGTACTCGTCGTACTTCGACAACGACGTGAAGCGGATCTACGACGCCGCGAAGGCGGGCAAGCAGCCGGCCAGCATCAACCCGCCGCCGATGGCCGACCCGGTCCTGCCCGGCGCCGGCACGTGGAAGCACGCCAAGTCCATCGCCAACGGCTACTTCGCCCTCGACGGTCCGGTCTCCGACGACCGGATGGACATGTTCGTCATGTGGTCCGACGGCGAGCTGAGCATCTACCGCGGTGCGGGCAAGGCCAAGAACCACTTCGACAAGGAGTTCAAGGTCCAGGGGCCCAACGCCCTGTGGCGCGACCACGCCAAGCAGGTCGTCGCGGGCGACTTCACCGGTGACAACGGCTCCGACCTCATCGTCCGCTGGTCGGACGGCGAGGTGACGCTCTACCCGTCGGTCGACGAGAAGGGCTTCCACGGCGAGTACCAGCTGGCCGCCGCGAACGGCACATGGAAGCACGCCGAGGCGATGACCTCGGGCCGCTTCGGCGGCAACAAGTGGCAGGACGACCTCGTCGTGCGCTGGTCGGACGGCGAAGTCACGCTCTACCAGAACACCGGCGACAACAAGAAGCTCGGCAAGGAGATCAAGGTGGTCTCGCCGGGCACCTCACTGGCCGGTACGTGGAAGCACGCCACCCAGATCACCGCGGGCGACTACTCGGGCGACGACACCTGGGACCTGATCGTGCGCTGGTCCGACGGAGAGCTGACGCAGTATCAGGACTTCACCGGCACCGGCTCTTCCTGGGGCGAGCACAAGTGGCAGGCCCCGAACGGCCTGTGGAAGCACGCCCTGGTCGTCAGCGGCGGCGACTTCACCGACAACCCCTGGGCCGATGACACCATCGTGCGTTGGTCGGACGGAGAACTGACCCTTTACGCCGACGGCAACGCCTCCGGCATCGGTTCGGAGAACCAGCTCGTGGCGCCCGCGTAACCGCAGGCGAAGCCCCCTTGAGCGCGGGGCGCGAGGGGCGGCGGCAACCTCGGGGTGCCCCCGCCCCTCTTCCCCTGTGGACGACCGGATGGAGACCGACCATGAACCGCCCCGCCGCGCTCTTGTGCGCGGCAGCCGTCTGCCTCGCCCTGTCGGCGTGCGACACGAAGCCCCCGGGCGACCCGGACACCGCCGTACGGGAGTCCCACCATCGCCTCCTGGAGCAGTTCCGCTCCTGGGCCCGTGACACCGGCGAGTCCCGCACCGCACGCCACGCGCAGGCCGTGTACACGGTCGAGCTCACCGATGCCGATGCCGATGTCGATGCCGATACCGAGGGCGCGTACGACGTCGAGGTGCAGACCGACCTCTCCGCGAAGTCGGCCGAGGCCAAGGTGCTCGCCGAACTCTTCCGCACCTGGTGGGACGGCGACGACGGCGACGGCACCGTGCGAGACCTCGTCATGCTCGACGCAAGCGGGAACCGCGTCGACGACCACCTGTTCCCGGCGCTCGGCAACGGCGGCTACGACGTCACGCACTACGCCCTGACCCTCGACTACACCCCGGAGGGCAACCACCTGACGGGCACCGCCGTGATCACCGCACGGGCCACCCAGGACCTGTCCCGCTTCACCTTGGACTTCGCGGGCCTGCGCGTGCGCCACGCCGAGATCGACGGCTCCGACGCCCGCTTCAGCAGGACGAAGGGCGAGAAGAGGAACAACAAGCTGACGCTCACTCCCGCCCGGCCCATCGGCAAGGGGGAGACCTTCAAGACCACCGTCCGGTACGGCGGGACGCCCCGGATGCTCACGGCGGACGACGGCGGCGACGAGGGCTGGATCGAGACGGACGACGGCGTGGCGGCTCTCGGCGAGCCCACCGGCTCCATGACCTGGTTCCCCGGCAACCACCACCCGTCCGACAAGGCGACGTACGACATCGACGTCACCGTGCCGTCCGACTACACGGCGGTCAGCAACGGAACGCTGCGCGAGACACGGCAGCGGGGGAAGCGCACCACCTACCGCTGGCACAACTCCGAGCCCATGGCGAGTTACGTCGCGACCGTCGTCACCGGAGTCTTCGACATCTCCACCAGCACGACGGACGACGGCCTGCCCGTCTACACGGCCGTCGACCCCGACGAGGCGGACGGGCCCGTCGACGTCCCCGACCTGGTGCCCGAGGTCGTCGACTGGGCCAGTGACCGCTTCGGCCCCTACCCCTTCTCCTCGACCGGCGCCGTCGTCGACCACCTCCCCGACCTCGGCTACGCCCTGGAGACGCAGACCAAGCCGTACTTCGAAGAGGCACCGGACGCACGCCTGGTCGTCCACGAACTGGCCCACCAGTGGTTCGGCAACTCCGTCACGCCCCGCGCCTGGCAGGACATGTGGCTGAACGAGGGCTTCGCCACCTACGCCGAGTGGCTGTGGGACGAGGAGCACGGACACCGCAGCGCCCAGGAGACCTTCGACTCCTTCTACGACGGCACGCACCCGGAGAGCGAGGGCATCTGGGACTTCCCGGTCGCGGACCCGCCGAACGCCACCCGGGTCTCCGACTCGCCGGTGTACGGCAGAGGCGCCATGACGCTGCATCAGCTGCGCAAGGCGGTGGGCGACCGAACCTTCTTCGCCATCCTGCGCACCTGGACGCGCGAGCACCGGCACGGGAACGCCGACACCGAGCAGTTCATCGCGCTGTGCGAGAAGGAGTCGGGGCAGGACCTCTCGGACCTGTTCGAGACGTGGCTCTTCTCGGCGGACAAACCTCGGCGAACGTGAGCGGGGGCGGGAGTGAACTCGCCACTGCCGCCCCCGCGTTGTGCGGTTCCTTCCGGTGGATCAGCTCAGGAGCTCGACCTCCGCGAGCGTCGCGGCCCCGTCCGGCACGAGCCGGTAGTGCCGGTACGTCCCCGGATCGTCGACCGTGAAGACCCGGGTCTGGTGGTCCCAGGCGAAGGACTCACCGGACCGCTTGTCCAGCTCCTTCCACGTCTCGCCGTCGGCGGAGCCCTGGAGCACCCAGCCGCGCGGAGCCTTCGCCTTGTCGGACGACGACGTCAGCGTGTACTGCACGGCCTTGGTCGCCTTCCCGACCGGAAGTTCCACCGCACCCGACTCCGAAGTGGCGTCCGTCTCCGACGAGTTGTCGAAGAGCGCGCCGTCACCCTTGATGGCGTCACCGCGAGGCGACGGAACCTTGTCGTCCTGCGTGATCGACGTCGGCTGGGCGTTCTTGCCCGTGCCCCACGCCGACGGCTTCGGTCCCATGTCGAACTCCAGCACGCCACCCCGCGCGATCTCCTTGTGCGGCAGGGCAGTTGAGGTCCACTTCTTGCCGTTGACCTTCAGACCCTGCACGTACACGTTCTTCGCGCTGTTCTTCGGCGCCTTGACGACCAGGTCGCGCCCGCCGTCCAGATGCACGGTCATCTTGGTGAACTGCGGTGACCCGACGGCGTATTCACCGCTGCCCATCACCAGCGGATAGAAGCCGAGCGACGAGAAGAGATACCAGGCCGACTGCTCGCCGTTGTCCTCGTCGCCGTGGTAGCCCTGCCCGATCTCGCTGCCCGTGTAGAGGCGGGAGAGGACCTCGCGGACCTTCTCCTGCGTCTTGGACGGCTCACCGGCCGCGTCGTACATGTAGGCGGCGTGGTGGGCGACTTGGTTGGAGTGCCCGTACATGCCCATGCGTACGTCGCGTGCCTCGGTCATCTCGTGGATGACGCCTCCGTAGGATCCTGCGAACTCGGCGGAGCCGGTCTCCGGAGTGGCGAAGTACGTGTCCAGCTTGTCGCCAAGCCCCTTGCGGCCGCCGTAGAGGTTCGCCAGGCCGCGCGAGTCCTGCGGGGCGGTGAAGGCGTAACCCCAGGCGTTCGTCTCCGTGTAGTCGTAACCCCACACGCGCGGATCGAACTTGTCCGAAGGGACGCGCCACTCACCCTTCTTGTCCTTGCCCTGGAAGAAGCCCGGTGCGGAGCCTCCCCCGGCCGCCTTGTCGTCGAAGAGCTTCACGTAGTCCCGGGCACGGTTGAGGAAGTACTCCGACTCCTCCTTGTAGTGCTTCTTGCCCGTCTTCTTGAAGAGGGCGTCGCCCATGCGCGAGATGCCGTAGTCGTTGAGGTATCCCTCAAGCGCCCACGACAGGCCCTCGTGGGTCTCGCTCGGGGTGTAGCCGAGGAAGGGCGAGGTCTCCATGCCCTTGCGGCCGACACCCGAACTCGGCGGTACGACCGTCGCGTTCTTCAGGGCGGCGTCGTACGCGTCCTCGGCATCGAAGTCGACTCCCTTGACGTACGCGTCGGCGAACGCGACGTCCGACGAGGTGCCCGTCATCAGGTCGGCGTATCCGGGCGACGACCAACGCGACGTCCAGCCGCCGTCCTTGTACTGCTGCACGAAGCCGTCGACCAGCTCACCCGCCTTCTTCGGCGTGAGCAGCGAGTACGCAGGCCACGTCGTGCGATAGGTGTCCCAGAAGCCGTTGTTGACGTACGGCTTACCGTCGACGATCTTCGCGCCGGTGTGGGTCGGGGTGTCAGGCCCGGTCTGCGGAGAGAAGGGTGAGGCGTACTGATACTTCGAACCGACCTTCTCGAAGCCGGAGTTGGGGTAGAGGTAGAGCCGGTAGAGGGACGAATAGAGCGTGGTGCGCTGGCCCTCGCTTGCGCCTTCCACCTCCACCTTGCCGAGGATGTCGTCCCACTGCTTCTGGGCACGGTCCTTGACGCGGTCGAACGACGTCCCGGACGGGATCTCCCGGTCGAGGTTGGCCTTGGCCTGGTCGAGGCTGATCAGGGAGGTCGCAAGGCGCAGGTTGACCGTGCGGTCCTTGCCGGGCTTGAAGCGCAGATAGCCGGTGACGTCACCGCCACCGCCGCCGTCGAGCTTGCCGCCGGCGGTCACGGGCGAGTCGAAGGTGCCGTACACGAACAGCCGCGTGGCACCCGTCGAAAGCCCGGACTTGACGTCCGAGAAGCCGCTCACCACACCGCTCTCCTTGTCGAGGGTGAGGCCGCCCTTCTCCGAGACGTTGTCGAAGATGACACTCGCGTCGTCACCGGGATAGGTGAACTTCATCATCGCCGCGTGATCGGTCGGCGCCATCTCGGCCTTCAGGCCGTTCTCGAACGTCACGCCGTAGTAGTGCGGGCGTGCCGTCTCCTTCTCGTGCCTGAAGGGCAGCGCCCGCTTGGTCCGTGATGCGCTCGGGGTGTCCTTGTCGACGGACGGCATCATCTGGAAGGTCTGCCGGTCACCCATCCAGGGGCTCGGTTCATGGCTTGCGCTGAACGCCTGAATGGTCGGCAGATTGTCCCCGTTGTTGCCGCGTGCGTAGTCGTACAGCCAGCTCAGGGACCCCGCGTTGGTCACCGGCGTCCAGAAGTTGAAGCCATGCGGGACGGCGGTGGCGGGGAACGTGTTGCCGCGGGAGAAGCCGCCGCTGGAGTTGGTGCCGCGGGTGGTCGACGCGTAGTCCGAAGGATGGGCCTTCGGCTTCGGCGGCGCCTTCTCCTTCAGCGATACGTCGTCCACCCACCCGCGGAACTTCGCAGGCCCCTTGGGGGAGTCGTACGCCACGAGCACCCGGTCGACGGTCTTGCCGCCGGCGACCTGCCCGATCCGCGAGACCACGTTGTTCCACTGATTGACGTACAGCCCCTTCGCGGCGCCCTGGCCCTGCGGGCTCAGCGGGAAGCCGTGCTGGTCCATGGCCTTGAGGTCACTCAGATAGGTGCCGTCGGTGAAGGCCAGGTCCAGGGAAACGTTCGTGGCGTCGTAGTCGAGGTCGCCCTCGGCCATGGACGGGAAGACGCGATAGGAAAGTTCGGTGTCCCGGCGGATCGAGACGTTCACATCGAAGACCTTGTTGTACGAGTAGCCGCGGCCGTCCACCTTGTGGGTGCCGGCATAGCGCAGCGCGCGCTTGCCGGTGAACCCGGCGCCCGACTTCGCGGTCGGCGAGCCGCTGGGGCCCCGGTCGACGAGGGAGAGCATGTCCTCGGGGGCGGGAGTCTCGCTGCCGCCGACGGAGAGCTGGACGTCGGAGAGCTGGAGGGCGTCGGATGCGCCGTTGTTGGCGGTGATGTCGAGGCGGTAGTGGGAGTACGCGGTCGCGTTCTCGAAGTCGTACTTCTTCGTCTGGTGCCGCTGCGGGAAGGCTTCGCCCTTGCGGGTGTCTAGGTCCTTCCACCCCTTGCCGTCCGTGGAGCCCTGCAGGGTCCAGTCCTTCGGGTCGCGCTCGGCGTGATCGTTCGCCGAGGTCAGCGCGTACGTCACGACTTTCGCGGGCTCGTCCAGGTCGAACTCGGCCCAGCCGGTGGGTGCGAAGGTCAGCCATTTGCTGGTGGGTTCGCCGTCGACCAGGTTCTCCTTGACCTCGCCGCCGCCGGCGTTCTCGGCGCTGGCGCGGACCTCGGTGACGTGGTCGTTCACACTTCCGGGGATGCCGGAGCTGAACGCGCCGTTGACGCCGGCGGTGCGCTTCTTGCCGTCGGGTCCTGTCTCCACGGTGTTCAGCCAGTCGGGCTGGGCGTCGCCCTCTTCGAAGGAGGAGACGAACTCCCGCGCCGCCTTGGGCGGTTCCTCCGGCTTCGCGATGGCCGCGCCTTGCGCTGTCGCGACGAGCGAGAAGGCGGTGGCTGCCAGCAGCGCGGCTGAGTGGGGCCGGTGGCCGAGACGGTTCCGGTGACCTGGACGGTGTCTGTGCCGAGGTCTGTGTCCCATCCTCGAATCCCTCCCTGCGAGTTAGACAACGTTGTCAGTTCACTGCGCAAGGTCCAGTAGGGCGTCAAGTGGGTGGTGGTGTCAAGGCTGTTGGAGGGCTTGGTGGGGGGCGGGGGCCTTTGGTGGGCCGGTGGTGGTGTTCTTACCGGGGCCGCCCGGTTGTCCCGAGGTTGGCGGGGGTGGGGGGGGGGGGGGTAGCGAGGGGGCGAGAGGGCGGGG
>NZ_JBHYIG010000350.1:0-9367 GCF_042740015.1 Streptomyces sp. NPDC059037 | reverse complement strand
GGCTGCCCTGTCCAACGAGCCTGATACGTCAAGGACTCCTACGCGACGCATTCATGCAGTTCAGAGCCAACCCGGTCAGATCGACAGTCGGTAAAGTGCACGAGGCGCCGGAATTCAGCAGCCAGACACTGGACTCCTTGCGCCAGCCCCTCGAATCGGGCCATGTGGTGATCGCCCGCAGCGCGGGGGTGGTGCGGCTGCCCGCGAAGTTCCTGATGGTCCTTGCGGCCAACCCTTGCCCGTGCGGCAGGCACACCCTGCTGGGCGACGGCTGTGAATGCCCTGCGTCTGCCGTCCGCCGCTACCAGGCGCGGCTTTCGGGGCCGCTGCTGGACCGGATCGACCTGAAGGTCGAGGTGGAGCCCGTCACGCGATCCGAACTGTCCGGGTACGGCACGCGGGGCGACTCCACACAGACCGTCGCGGACCGGGTACGCACCGCCCGGGAGAGAGCGGCGGCCCGGCTCGCCGACACCGGCTGGCGGACGAACAGCGAGGTCCCCGGACACGCGCTGCGTACGCGCTGGCCCGCCGAGCCGGGCGCCCTGGACGCGGCCGAAGTGGACCTGGAGCGCGGCTTCCTGACCGCACGAGGGCTCGACCGTGTGCTGCGGGTCGCCTGGACCGTCGCGGACCTCGCGGGTCGCGACCGGCCCTGTGCACAGGACGTGGGCCTGGCGCTGCAGCTGCGTACGGGGGTGTCGCGGGGCGTACCGATGGCGATCGGGGCGCTGACATGACGTCCGGATCCGCCTCGGACGAGGAGCGCCTGGCCAGGGCCGCTCTGACCCGGATCCTCGAACCGGGGGACGAGGTGGGCGGGCGGTGGCTGCGGGAGGCCGGGGCCCTCGAAGTGGTGCGGCGGCTTGTCGAGGAGGAGGAGCGTCTCGACGGTGTGACACCCGCGCGGTGGGAAGGGCTGCGGGCCCGTGCGGAGCGGGCGCGACCGGCGCGGGACCTGGCGGTGGCGCGGGATGCAGGGGTGCGGTTCGTCTGTCCCGGGGAGGCGGAGTGGCCCGTGCAGTTGGACGACCTCGGGGACGCCAGACCGGTCGGGCTGTGGGTGCGGGGGCGGCCAAACCTGCGGATATGGGCGCTGCGGTCGGTGGCCGTGGTCGGCGCGCGGGCCTGCACGGAGTACGGCGCGCACATGGCGGCAGGCCTCGGCGCAGGGCTCGCCGAGCGGGGCTGGGTCGTCGTCTCGGGCGGGGCCTACGGGGTGGACGGCGCGGCGCATCGGGGTGCGCTCGGCGCGGGCGGTGCCACGGTGGCGGTGCTCGCGTGCGGGGTGGACCGGCCCTATCCGCGCGGGCACGCCGAGTTGATCGGGCGGATCGCGGAACAGGGGCTTGTGGTCGGGGAGTTGCCGCCCGGGGATCATCCGACGCCGAGCAGATTCATCCTCCGGAACCGAGTGATCGCCGCGCTCACCCGGGGCAGCGTCGTCGTCGAGGCGGCGTACCGCAGCGGCGCGCTCGTCACGGCGCGCTGCGCCCAGGAGCTCGGCCGCTACACGATGGGGGTGCCGGGCCCCGCCACCAGCGGCCTCTCGGCGGGCGTGCATGAACTCCTGCGCGGCGAGGGTGTTCTGGTGACCGACGCCGCGGAAGTCGTCGAGCTGGTGGGGGACATGGGCGACGTGGCGCCGCAGCGGCGCGGCCCGGTGGTGCCGCGCGATCTGCTCGCCCCTCAGGCCGCGCGCGTCCTGGCCGCGCTGCCCGCCCGCGGGAGCGCGGGGGCGCGGGAGATCGCGCTGGGGGCGGGCACGGCGGTGGACGAGGTTGTCGGTCGGCTGTACGAGTTGCGCTCACTGGGGTTCGTCGAACGACACGGCGATGGCTGGCAGTTGACACGCCAGGCGATTCTGTCGGTCTTCTCGAAGAGAGGGGGATCGTGACGGAACGTGTTCGGCCGTCCGGATGAATCCCCGATGTCCTTGGGAATTCATGCAGTTGGCGCTCCGGGGTCGTCACGCATTGCGATGAGGGGGACTCTCCGGGGCGTCAAGCGGAACGTATCTGCGTACGCGCGATCCCATACTCTTCGCACACTGCGACGCTCCAGTCACGCTACGCTCACAAGGATTCCGGCGCGGACAGGCAATCAGACGGACAACCTCATTCATTTCACGCAAGTTCACCTCACGGGTCCGAGAGACTCCACCAGTACACGGCAGAACGGCTCAAGGCGACGAATGCCCCAGCACACCTCAGGGTCCGACCGGGCGGCAGCTCCCCCCGCCGCCCGTAGCGGCGAGCGGGAGCGGCCTCCCGCACCCTCGTCGCTGGACGAGCTGTGGCGGTCGTACAAGGAGACGGGGGACGGCCGGCTGCGCGAGCAACTGATCCTGCACTACTCACCCCTGGTGAAGTACGTCGCGGGCCGCGTGAGTGTGGGGCTTCCGCCCAATGTCGAGCAGGCGGACTTCGTCTCGTCCGGGGTGTTCGGGCTCATCGACGCGATCGAGAAGTTCGACATCGAGCGGTCCATCAAGTTCGAGACGTACGCGATCACGCGGATCCGTGGCGCGATGATCGACGAACTCCGGGCGCTCGACTGGATTCCCCGGTCCGTGCGGCAGAAGGCGCGCAATGTCGAGCGGGCCTACGCCACGCTCGAGGCGCAGTTGCGGCGTACGCCGTCGGAGAGCGAAGTCGCCCATGAGATGGGGATCGCGCTGGAGGAACTGCACGCGGTTTTCAGCCAGTTGTCGTTGGCGAACGTGGTGGCTCTGGAAGAGCTGCTGCATGTGGGCGGCGAGGGCGGCAACCGGCTGAGCCTGATGGACACGCTCGAGGACACCGCGGCCGACAACCCCGTCGAGGTAGCGGAGGACCGAGAGCTGCGGCGCCTTCTCGCGCGGGCGATCAACACGCTGCCGGAGCGGGAGAAGACCGTCGTCACGCTCTACTACTACGAGGGGCTCACCCTCGCGGAGATCGGCAATGTGCTCGGCGTGACGGAGAGCCGGGTGAGCCAGATCCATACGAAGTCCGTCCTTCAGCTGCGGGCGAAGCTGGCGAGTTTTGGCCGCTGAGCCCGCTGAATCGGTCCTGCCGTCGGCTGCGCCGGGCGGGGCGCGCGGCGGGCGCTCGGGGGCGTATCGACTCCCGTGTCGGCGATCGCGTCCGTAGAGTGGACGTGTGCCAAGGATTCGAGCGGCCTCTGTGGCCGAGCACCGGTCGATGCAGCGCGGCGCCCTGCTGGACGCTGCGCGGTCCCTGCTGTCCGAAGGCGGTACGGAGGCGTTGACCTTCCCCGCCCTCGCCGAGCGCACCGGGCTCGCCCGGTCCTCCGTGTACGAGTACTTCCGGTCGCGGGCCGCGGTCGTCGAAGAGCTCTGCGAGGTCGACTTTCCCGTCTGGGCGGCGGAGGTTTCGGCGGCGATGGAGCGGGCGGAGTCGGCCGAGGGCAAGGTCGAGGCGTATGTGCGACGGCAGCTGGATCTGGTCGGGGATCGTCGGCACCGGGCCGTTGTGGCGATCTCCGCGGCCGAGCTGGACGCGGGGGCGCGGGAGAAGATCCGTGCTGCCCACGGCGGGCTTGTCACCATGATCGGCGAGGCGCTGGCCTCGCTGGGGCATGCGGAGCCTCGGCTTGCGGCGATGCTGCTCCAGGGTGTGGTGGACGCGGCTGTCCGGCGGATTGAGCTGGGCGCCGCGGAGGATCCCTCGGCCATTACCGAGGCGGCGGTCGCCATGGCCCTGCGGGGCGTGCGGGGCTGAGGCCCGGTTTCTCGGTACCCGGCAGCGTTGCGTTGTGCCCACCCGTTCCGCCGTGCGGAACGCCTGCCCACAACAGGGACGGCCGGAGAGGGGTGCTGCCCGGTGGAGCGCCTCCCCGCACCGCGGGCGGCCTGGGTGGGATGCCGTCATGGAGCGTCCCTGCCCAGGGCGGGGGCAGCAGGCGCAAGAGAGGTGCCCCGGTCACCGGCAGGAGCCGTGAAGGGGCTCTTCCCAGTAGCCGCGGTGGCAGTAGGCCCAGTGGGTTCAAGTAGGTCTCGCCTCTGCGTAAGCCCCAGTGCAGGCAGCTCCGGGGGCAGTGGTGCGTCGGGAGTTCCAGGGTGCCCAGAGGGGTGCCCGTGGTGATGGAGTCGCCCTTTTTGACCCTGGCCCGTACGGGTTCATAGGTCGTGCGCAGTGGGGGATCGCCCGTGGCTTTCAGGTCCACCGAGATCACGCCCCGGCCCGCCACCCGTCCGGCGAAGGACACCGTTCCCGGAGCTGCCGCGCGGACCACCGCCCCCGGTGGTGCAGCGAGGTCCACGCCCCGGTGGCCCCGGCCGTACGCAGTCGCCGGGGGCTCCCAGCCGCGTACCACCAAGGGGCGCACCCCCACGGGCCAGCTGCCGCCCGGCTCACCGGCGGCGGCCGGGAGCGCCGCCGCCATGATCAGTACCGCCAACAGCGCCATCAGGCGCATCCCTCGTCGCATGTGAGACATGCGAGAACCGTCCCGCGCCGGGCCCCTCCGCAGGGATCTTGGACCGGATCTGTGGACTACCAGCCGGTTGTGGACAGCGGCGTCACCCGCCACCTCGCGGGTCCCGTACACTTCTTGTGGCGATCCGGGTCACCGGGTCGACTTCGCACGCCCCGACACCAGGCCATGAAAAGCCAGGTGCCAGCGCCTCTCGGTCCTTTGCGGCACGGCGCATCGCGGGCGTCAGGCGCGACCGCCGTCCGGCGGACGCGGCACAACCGAGAACACCAAGGAGTACGGCCATGGCCGTCGTCACGATGCGGGAGCTGCTGGAAAGCGGCGTCCACTTCGGTCACCAGACCCGTCGTTGGAACCCGAAGATGAAGCGCTTCATCTTCACGGAGCGCAACGGCATCTACATCATCGACCTGCTCCAGTCGCTGTCGTACATCGACCGCGCCTACGAGTTCGTCAAGGAGACCGTCGCCCACGGCGGCACGGTCATGTTCGTCGGCACGAAGAAGCAGGCGCAGGAGGCCATCGCCGAGCAGGCCACCCGCGTCGGCATGCCCTACGTCAACCAGCGCTGGCTGGGCGGCATGCTCACCAACTTCTCGACCGTCTACAAGCGTCTGCAGCGCCTCAAGGAGCTCGAGCAGATCGACTTCGAGGACGTCGCCGCGTCCGGTCTCACCAAGAAGGAGCTTCTCGTGCTCTCGCGCGAGAAGGCCAAGCTGGAGAAGACCCTCGGCGGTATCCGCGAGATGTCCAAGGTGCCCAGCGCCGTCTGGATCGTGGACACCAAGAAGGAGCACATCGCTGTCGGCGAGGCCCGGAAGCTCAACATCCCGGTCGTCGCGATCCTCGACACGAACTGTGACCCCGACGAGGTCGACTACAAGATCCCGGGCAACGACGACGCGATCCGCTCCGTCACGCTGCTCACCCGCGTGATCGCCGACGCCGTCGCCGAGGGCCTCATCGCCCGTTCCGGTGTCGCCACCGGTGACTCGAAGCCGGGCGAGAAGGCCCAGGGCGAGCCGCTCGCCGAGTGGGAGCGCGACCTGCTCGAGGGTGACAAGAAGGACGAGAAGGCCGCTGAGGCCGAGGTCCAGACCTCCGCCGAGACGGAGAAGGTCGCCGACGCCGAGCAGGCCGAGGTTCCGGCCGCCGAGGCCGCGGCCGAGGCTCCGGCCGCGGACGCCGAGCAGGCCTGACCTTCACCGGTTCGGTAAGGCCTGGCCTTCACCGGTTCGGTAGTTGACGGCGGGGGCCCGATCGGCCCCCGCCGTTCACCCGTAGACCTTCGTAGATCTTTCAGACTCCGAAAGAGAAATTTTCGATCATGGCGAACTACACCGCCGCTGACGTCAAGAAGCTCCGTGAGCTCACGGGCGCCGGCATGATGGACTGCAAGAAGGCGCTCGACGAGGCCGACGGCAGCGTCGACAAGGCCGTCGAGGCCCTGCGCATCAAGGGCCAGAAGGGCGTCGCCAAGCGCGAGGGCCGCTCCGCCGAGAACGGCGCCGTGGTCTCCCTCATCGCCGACGACAACACCTCCGGCGTGATCGTCGAGCTGAAGTGCGAGACGGACTTCGTCGCCAAGGGCGAGAAGTTCCAGGCCGTCGCGAACTCGCTGGCCGCGCACATCGCCAAGACGTCCCCGGCCGACATCGAGGCGCTGCTCGCCTCCGAGATCGAGGCCGGCAAGACCGTCCAGGCGTACGTCGACGAGGCCAACGCCAACCTCGGCGAGAAGATCGTCCTGGACCGCTTCGCGCAGTTCTCGGGCGCCTTCGTCACCGCGTACATGCACCGCACCATGCCCGACCTGCCCCCGCAGATCGGTGTTCTGGTCGAGCTGGACAAGGCCGACGCCGACCTGGCCAAGGGCATCGCCCAGCACATCGCCGCCTTCGCGCCGAAGTACCTCTCCCGTGAGGACGTTCCGGCCGAGGTCGTCGAGTCCGAGCGCCGCGTCGCCGAGGAGACCACCCGCGCCGAGGGCAAGCCCGAGGCCGCGCTGCCCAAGATCGTCGAGGGTCGCGTCAACGGCTTCTTCAAGGAGGCCACCCTCCTCGGTCAGCCGTACGCGCTCGACAACAAGAAGTCCGTCCAGAAGGTTCTGGACGAGGCCGGTGTCACCCTGAAGCGCTTCTCGCGCATCAAGGTCGGCATCTGAGTCCGTACCGCGATCGACGGTAGACCCCGCTAGGGTCGACAGCGGTCGCCCGCGTACCCCACGCAGTACGCGACGTACGACCGCAGATCTGACGAGGAGGCCATTGCCGAGCATGGGATGCGAACAACACCCCACCGGCAGTGGCCTTCTTCGTATGTGCGCCGAGCAAAAAGAAGCGAGAACTCCATGACCACCAAGGCCGACACGAAGAGTGACGACGGCAAAGTCGCCGGTCGTTTCCTGCTGAAGCTCTCCGGCGAGGCATTCGCCGGCGGGGGCGGCCTTGGCGTCGACCCCGATGTGGTGCACGCCATCGCCAAGGAGATCGCGGCCGTCGTACGCGACGGAGCCCAGATCGCGGCCGTCATCGGCGGCGGCAACTTCTTCCGCGGCGCCGAGCTGCAGCAGCGCGGCATGGACCGGGCCCGGTCCGACTACATGGGCATGCTCGGCACGGTCATGAACTGCCTTGCCCTGCAGGACTTCCTGGAGAAGGAAGGCATCGACTGCCGCGTGCAGACCGCCATCACGATGGGCCAGGTCGCGGAGCCGTACATCCCGCTGCGCGCCGTCCGGCACCTGGAGAAGGGCCGCGTCGTCATCTTCGGCGCCGGTATGGGCATGCCGTACTTCTCCACCGACACCACGGCCGCGCAGCGTGCCCTGGAGATCGACGCCGAGGCCCTGCTCATGGGCAAGAACGGTGTCGACGGGGTCTACGACTCCGACCCGAAGACCAACCCGGACGCGGTGAAGTACGACGCGCTCGGCTACGGCGAGGTCATCACCCGCGACCTGAAGGTCGCCGACATGACCGCGATCACGCTGTGCCGGGACAACAAGCTGCCCATCCTCGTCTTCGAGTTGCTCTCCGCAGGCAATATCGCGCGCGCCGTCAAGGGTGAGAAGATCGGCACGCTCGTGGGTGACCACGGCACCCGGGTCTGACCCAGGCACGTCCCCCGAGGGATGGACAAAGCCCTGCCTGTCGGACACGGTGCAGGGAAAGAGACGCGACGCAGCCGACGCCCCATGGACTCCCCCTACTTCACCGTGTGGGGGCGCCCCCAGCCCACTCACAAACGCAGGAGCAAGTGGTGATCGAAGAGACCCTCCTCGAGGCCGAGGAGAAGATGGAGAAGGCCGTCGTGGTCGCCAAGGAGGACTTCGCCGCGATTCGCACAGGCCGTGCGCACCCGGCGATGTTCAACAAGATCGTGGCCGACTACTACGGCGCCCTGACGCCGATCAATCAGCTGGCCTCGTTCTCGGTGCCCGAGCCGCGGATGGCCGTGGTGACCCCGTTCGACAAGAGCGCGCTGCGCAACATCGAGCAGGCGATCCGCGACTCCGACCTCGGCGTCAACCCGAGCAATGACGGCAACATCATCCGGGTGACCTTCCCGGAGCTGACGCAGGACCGCCGCAAGGAGTACATCAAGGTCGCCAAGACCAAGGCCGAGGACTCCAAGATCTCGATCCGCTCCATCCGCCGCAAGGCCAAGGAAGCGATCGACAAGGCGATCAAGGACGGCGACATCGGCGAGGACGAGGGCCGTCGCGCGGAGAAGGAGCTCGACGACACCACCGCGAAGTACGTCGCCCAGGTGGACGAGCTGCTCAAGCACAAGGAAGCCGAGCTGCTCGAGGTCTGAGTGCTCGGGTCTGAGGACTGAGGAATCCGATCCGTGAACGACTCTTCCTGGGGGGCGCCTCCCAGAGCCGGGTACTGGGGGCCGCCCGACCAGGGCCCTGCTCAAGGGGCTGCCCCGGCAGGTCCCGCGTACGATGCGCATGACGCCCTGTATCCAGCAGAGACGCAGCCCATGCCCATCGTTCCCGACGTGCCTGATGTACCCCAGGAGCCCATGCCCAACGCACCACAGCCCGCCCCCGAAGCGCCTCGTGCGCCTCAGGCGCCGCAGAAGAAGAGCGCGGGCCGTGACCTCGGGGCGGCCATAGGAGTCGGTGTCGGGCTCGGCGCGGTGATCGTCGCGTCGCTCTTCATCGTGAAGGCCGTCTTCATCGGCGTCATAGCGGTCGCCGTGGTGGTCGGCCTCTGGGAGCTCACCTCGCGGCTCGAGGAGCGCAAGGGCATCAAGGCGCCGCTCGTGCCGCTCGCGGTGGGCGGCGCGGCGATGGTCGTCGCCGGGTACGTCCGCGGGGCCGAGGGCGCGTGGGTCGCGATGGCGCTCACCGCGCTCGCGGTGCTCGTCTGGCGGATGACCGAGCCGCCCGAGGGCTATCTGAAGGACGTCACCGCGGGGGTCTTCGCCGCGTTCTACGTGCCGTTCCTCGCCACGTTCGTGGCGCTGATGCTCACCGCGGACGACGGTCCGCAGCGGGTGCTCACGTTCCTGCTCCTGACCGTGGTCAGCGACACCGGGGCGTACGCGATCGGCTGGCGCTTCGGCAAGCACAAGCTGGCGCCGCGCATCAGCCCCGGCAAGACCCGCGAGGGCCTGCTGGGCGCGGTGACGTTCGCGATGGCGGCCGGCGCGCTGTGCATGGAGTTCCTGATCGACGACGGCACCTGGTGGCAGGGGCTGCTCATCGGCCTCGCGGTCGGCGTGAGCGCGACGCTCGGTGACCTGGGCGAGTCGATGATCAAGCGGGACCTCGGGATCAAGGACATGGGCACGCTGCTCCCGGGCCACGGCGGCATCATGGACCGCCTCGACTCGCTGCTGCCGACGGCCCCGGTGGTCTGGCTGCTGCTCGTCATCTTCGTGGGTTCCGGCTGACCCGCGTCTGTGTACGAGC
>NZ_JBHYIG010000349.1:0-9427 GCF_042740015.1 Streptomyces sp. NPDC059037 | reverse complement strand
GGCGTCGGCACCGCGCCGTACGTCCCCGAGCCGCTCAAGCCCCTCGCGGACGCCCCCGCCGTGCCGGTGATCCACTCCTCGGACTATCTCCTGCACCGCGACCGGCTGCTCGACGCCGGGCACATCACCGTCATCGGCTCGGGCCAGTCCGGCGCCGAGGTCTTCCTCGACCTGCTCAAGCACCGCCCCGTGGGCGCCGAGAAGCTCCACTGGCTGGCCCGCACCGAGGCCTTCGCGCCCATGGAGTACTCCAAGCTCGGCCTGGAACACTTCACGCCCGACTACACCCGCTACTTCCACGCACTGCCCGAATCCGTCCGCGACGGCCTCGTCCCGCACCAGTGGCAGCTGCACAAGGGCATCGACGCCGACACCATCGCCGCCATCCACGACGAGCTCTACCAGCGCACCCTGCACGGCGGCTGGCCCGACGCCGTCCTCACCCCCGGCGTCGGCGTGCGCACCGCCGGCCGCGTCGCCACCACCCGCGTCGAACTCCACCTGGAGCATCTCCAGCAGGGCACCCGCTCCCGCCTCACCACCGACGCCGTCGTCCTGGCCACCGGCTACCGCGAGCGCCCCCTCGACCAACTCCTGGGCGGACTCGACGCGTTGATGCGCAGGGACGCATCCGAACGCCCCCGCGTCGACGAGCGGTACCGCCTCGTCCTCGACCCGTCCGTGACCGGCCACGTCTACGTCCAGAACGCCGAGCGCCACACCCACGGCGTCGGCGCCCCCGACCTCGGCCTCGCCGCCTGGCGCAGCGCCACGATCCTCAACTCCGTGACGGGCAAGGACCCTTACCCGCTGCCCGGGCGCACGGCGTTCACCAGCTTCGGGCTCCAGGAGCCGCAGGGCCGCGACGCGGTCGCGATCGGGGAGCAGCGGGGCAATCTCGTACGCCTCAAGAACTGAGCTCTCCCACCGGCGCCACGGCCTTCCGCGTCCTCGGGCAGGACCACACCGCCACGCCCCTCACCACGCCGGCCTCCAGCGGATGGGAGCCGGGGTGGGTGGGGCACTCGGGCCAGGTCGCGGGCTTCAGGGCCGCGCACAGCTCCTCGACGGCCCATCCCTGGACCTGGTCCGCGAGATCCGCCACCTGCTCGGCGGGGCTCCGCCACTCGGCGACGGAGACGCCCTGGCCCGAGCCACCCGGCGCGTAGAGCATGATCACGTCCTCGCCGAGCCTCATGAAGTCCCGCTCCTCATGGACGACCGGCCGCACGGCGCACGTGGCCCTCACGTCCCGGAGCACGACGTCGAGCGCCGCCGCGAGTGCCCTGTCCTTGAGATGTACGAGCTGGTCATCCATGCACGCGATTGTGCGCCGCAGGCCGCCGTCACGTCGCGTAAATATCACGCCTACGCCGTCGACCTGGCGCACCTGAAGCTGTAACCGCTCAGAAAGCGCTCAGAACACCGGAGTCCCGTCCCGGGTCAGCTTCCAGTCCACCGACGCGAACCGGCCCGGGTCGACCGTCCCCTTCGCCCGCACCCACTGGATGATCGTGTTGCGGATCTCGTCCGAGTTCGCCCACAGCTGCTTGGCGCCCGCGATGTGCGGGAAGTTCCCGCCGCCGCTGGCGCGGTAGTTGTTCACCGCGAGCACGAACTCGGCCTTCGGGTCGAGCTCCTTGCCGTCGAAGCTCAGCTTCACGACGCGGGAGCCCGCCGCCTTGGCGATGTCGATCTCGTACGTCACGCCGTACAGCGCGTCGTAGTTGTAGTCCGGGATGTTGTCCGCGTTGGTGAGCTTCGCCGGGTCGACCGGGGCGCCGGCCGCCGTCTGGACGTAGTAGCGGGCGGAGAACTCCAGGTACTCCTTCAGCTGCGCGCCCGTGACGAGCCGCGCCTCCAGGGTGTTCTCGAACGGGTAGAGGCCCGCCGCGTCCTTGATGGTGATCTCGCCCTGCGGGATCTTCGCCGTGCGCGAGAAGCACGAGGCCTGGGAGAGCACGGGCAGCGCCGCGTACTGGCCGCCCTTGAGCGCCTCCCCGACCGTCTCCGCCTGGACGTGGTTGATCAGGTCGATGATCGCGACATCCTTGTACGGGCCTTCGGCCGTGCTCATCGCCTGCGTCGACGTGCCGATGACCTGGTTGACGTACGCGACGACCTTCTTGTGCTCGTCCGCGAGCAGCTTGGTGACCTTTGAATCCTCCGCCGCCGTATTGGAGTTGAGGACCTTCGCGCCCACCTTCTCGACCGTCCAGCGGCCCTTCGACCACACCAGGTCGAAGTCGAAGAGGGTGAGCCGCTGGCCCCACTTGAGGGGCTCGGAGAGGACGACCTTCTTGCCGGTCTCCTTGTTCTCCACGAAGTACTCGGGGATCTCCGTGTGCGCGTGCCCGACCAGGATCGCGTCGATCCCGGGCACCTGCTCGGCGACCAGACCGGCCGCGTTCTCGATGTACGGCAGCTGGTCACCGTACGAAGAGGTGCCGCTGGAACCGGAGTGCGCCGAGACGATCACGACGTCCGCGCCCATGGAGCGCAGCTTCGGCACCCACTTCGCCGCCTGCTCCTCCAGGCCCGGGAACGTCATCTTCCCCTGGACATTCGCCTTGTCCCAGATCGCGATGCCGGGGTTGGTCAGACCGAGGACGGCGACTTTCACGTCCCGGCCGTGCGGGGTGCGCAGGCGCTTCATGAAGTACGGCGGGAAAGCGGGCTTCTGCGTCTTCGCGTCGAGCGCGTTCGCGCCGAGCAACGGGAAATCGCACTGCTCCTCGAACTTCCGGAGGACCGGAATGCCGTAATTGAACTCGTGATTGCCGAGCGCCGCCGCGTCGTAGCCGATGCCGTTCATCGCCTGCGCCATCGGATGGACTGGGCCGCGCTCGGCGGTGATCGGGTCGATCTTGGCGTAGTAGTACGAGAGCTGGGTGCCCTGAATGGTGTCGCCCGCGTCGATCAGAAGCGTGTTGCGGCGGCCTCTCTCCTCGCGGATCTCGTTCACGAGGGTGGAGATCTTCGCCAGGCCCACGTCGTTGTGGTCCTTGTCGTCGAACTCCTTGTCCGTGAAGTAGTCCCAGTTGAAGACGTTGCCGTGCAGGTCCGTGGTGCCCATGACGGTGAACGAGTACCGCTTGGTCCGCTTGGCGGGCTTCCCGGGTGCCTGGGCCGTCGCGGACGGCGCGGCGGCCACGCCTCCGGCGAGTGCCACCCCCGTGGCTGCGGACTTCCCCAGGAACTTCCGGCGGTTCAGCGGCATTTCATGCTCCCCTTGGTCGACCGATGTAACGCGCGTAGATTCTGTCCCCGAGTGCCCCACCGGCAACAGACCCCGCAGGTTTCGATCCGGTGACTGTCCGGTGCCGTGCCCCAGTGCGAGAGTGGCCGCATGGATGACACGACCACCCCCACTCCGTATGGCACCCCCGACGCCCCGCGCCTTGCCGTCAAGGGCGAGGCGCACCTGGAGGTCGACCCCGAGATCGCCCGCATCGGCATCACCGTGAGCGCGCGCGGCAGCGACCGGCGCGATGCCCTGAACGACCTGACGCGGCGCAACGCCGCCGTCCTCGACCTCATCAAGTCGTACGGCGACGCGGTGGAGAAGCTGGAGACCGGGGCCTTCTCCATCACCCCCGAACTCACCAAGCGGGGCAAGGGGGAGCGCGTCCGCACCTACCACGGGCGGGTCACCGTCACCGCCGAGCTCACCGACTTCACCGCGCTCGGCGAACTCACCACGCGCATCGCCGACTTGGAGCTGACCCGGGTGGACGGGCCGTGGTGGTCGCTGCGCCCCGACTCGCCCGCCCACCGCGAGGCCCGCCAGCAGGCGGTCAGGGAGGCGGTGCAGCGGGGCCGCGAGTACGCCCAGGCGCTGGGCGCGGGGCTCGCCGCCCTGGTGGAGCTCGCCGACATCGGCGCGGAGAACGCGGCGCCGTACGGCTACGGCGGAGCGCCGGCCATGCGCACGGTCGCATACGGCGGCGCGGCCGACATGGCCCAGGAGGCGGCACCCCTGGACCTCGAACCCCAGCGGCAGCGCGTCTACGCACAGGTCAACGCGCGCTTCACCATGACGCCTCCGCAGCTGTAGCCACAGGGGTGCTTGACAGTGCTGGGCGCTCGGTAAATCGCTCATCAGAGCAGCGCCCCGCACAATTCAACACTTGTCAATAACCCTTCACGCAAAGGTTGTTGAGTAGTCATGCCCAGCCAATTCTCTACCCGCCGGTAAGGCCTAGGGTCGAACCATGCGCCGAGCAAAAATCGTTTGTACCCTGGGCCCCGCCACGGACTCGTACGACCAGATCAAGGCACTGGTCGAAGCCGGAATGGACGTGGCCCGCTTCAACCTCAGCCACGGCTCCTACGCCGATCACGAGGAGCGCTACCAGCGCGTACGCAAGGCCTCCGACGAGAGCGGCCGCAGCGTCGGCGTCCTCGCCGACCTTCAAGGCCCGAAGATCCGCCTCGGCCGCTTCAGCGAAGGTCCCGTACTTCTCGAACGGGGCGACGAGTTCACCATCACCGTCGAGGAAGGCGTCCAGGGCGACCGCCAGACCTGCGGCACGACCTACGCCGGCCTCGCCGAGGACGTCACCCCGGGCGAGCGCATCCTCGTCGACGACGGCAAAGTGACCCTGGAGGTCACCGCGGTCGACGGGCCCCGCGTCACGACCACGGTCGTCGAAGGCGGCATGGTCTCCGACAACAAGGGCCTCAACCTCCCCGGCGTCGCGGTCTCCGTGCCCGCGCTCTCCGACAAGGACGAGGCAGACCTGCGCTGGGCCCTGCGTTCAGGATTCGACGTCATCGCCCTGTCCTTCGTACGCAGCGGACGCGACATCGAGGACGTCCACCGGATCATGGACGAAGAAGGCCGCAGGCTCCCCGTGATCGCCAAGGTGGAGAAGCCGCAGGCGGTCGAGAACATCGAGGACATCGTCGCCGCCTTCGACGGCATCATGGTCGCCCGCGGCGACCTCGGCGTCGAAATGCCCCTGGAGCAGGTGCCGATCGTCCAGAAACGCGCCATCAAGCTCGCCAAGCGCAACGCCAAGCCGGTCATCGTCGCCACCCAGATGCTCGACTCGATGATCGACAACTCCCGGCCCACACGCGCCGAGGCCTCCGACGTCGCCAACGCCGTGATCGACGGCACGGACGCGGTGATGCTCTCCGGCGAGACCAGCGTCGGCAAGTACCCCATCGAGACGGTCCGCACGATGGGCCGCATCGTCGAGGCCGCCGAGGAGGACATCCTCGCCAAGGGCCTCCCACCGCTGACCGAGCGGAGCAAGCCGCGTACACAGGGCGGTGCGGTAGCCCGCGCGGCCGCCGAGATGGGTGACTTCCTCGGCGCCAAGTTCCTCGTCGCCTTCACCCAGTCCGGCGACACGGTCCGCCGCCTCTCGCGCTACCGCTCGCCGATCCCGCTCCTCGCCTTCACCCCGGACCGCGCGACACGCTCCCAACTCAACCTCACCTGGGGCGTGGAGACCTTCCTCGGCCCGCACGTCGAATCCACCGACGCGATGGTCGACCAGGTCGACGAACTGCTCCTCAAGATCGGCCGCTGCGAGCGCGGCGACATCGTGGTCATCACGGCAGGCTCCCCGCCCGGCGTCCCCGGCTCGACGAACCTCGTCCGCATCCACCACATCGGCGAGGACGACACCGGGGACACCCCCAAGTAGCCGCTTTCGCCATCGCCCTACGGCGTGACGATGGCGAAGGCCGGATCCGGCTTGTCCACCACGCCGAGCAGATCGGACAGCAACGAGACGTCACCCTCGACCCTGATGTCCCCGAGCCCCTTGCCGCCCAGCATGGAGAGCAGCTGGGGCTTGGTCATGGTGAGGGTGACGCCCGCGTCCGGGTTCTTCTCCGTGTCGCTGCGATACGTCAACACGCCGTTCCGCAGCATCAGATGCCAGACCTTCCCGAGCGCCGGAAGACTCCAGTCCATCCGCAGCCTCAGCTCCCACGCCCTGGGACCATTGATCCGGACCGCCACGGAGTCGATCAACTGGTCCACCGACAGGGCCATCAGCATGTCCGCGCTCGCCACAGACGCCGGGGAGTCCCGCACACCCTCGCGCAACTCCTGGGCACCCACCAGATAGAAGTTCCGCCACACGGCGTTCTCCGAGGCCTGCCCCAACTTCACGTACAACGTGGCCAGTTCGGCCCTGGCCACCTTGTGACCAGGATCCGCAAACACCACATGATTGAGCAACGTCACCGCGAACCGCAGATCACCGCTCTTGGCAAACGCCTTCGCCTTGGCGACCGTCGCCGTACGACCCCCCATCGCCTTCACATACCGCTTGGCCTCCTCGACCGGCGGATGCTCCCACAGATGCGCGGGATTCCCGTCGAACCACCCCATGTACCGCTGATAGATGCCCTTCACGTTATGACTGAGCGACCCGTAGTACCCCCGGTTCGCCCACACCCCGGCGAGCGCGGGCGGCAACTCGATCTCCTCGGCGATCTCACGACCCGTCATCCCCGCATTGATCATCCGCAACGTCTGGTCATGCATGTACGCGTACAGATCCCGCTGCTGCTCCAGCAGTTCGACGATCGTGTCGCCACCCCACGTCGGCCAGTGATGCGAGGCGAACGCGACATCCACCCGCCCGTCGAACAACACCACCGACTCGTCGAGGTACCGCGCCCACTGCCGGGCATCCCGCACCTGCGCGCCGCGCAACGTGATGATGTTGTGCATCGTGTGCGTCGCGTTCTCCGCCATGCAGACGGCACGCAGTTCGGGGAGTACGAAGTTCATCTCGGCCGGAGCCTCGGTCCCCGGCGTCATCTGAAACTCGAACCGCACGCCGTCGAGGGTCTCGACCTGCCCGGTCTCGGTGACGTCCTTGGTCGGCGGAATGAGCCCGATCGACCCGACGGAAACGGTCTGCCCGAGCCCACAACCGATCTGCCCCGCAGGGGACTTGGGCAGCAGGGCGCCGTACATGTACCCGGAACGCCGCTGCATCGCCGTACCCGCGTACACGTTCTCGGAGACCGCGTGTTCCATGAACCCGTCGGGCGCGAGGATCGGCACACCGTCCTCGGCCCCGGCCGGCAGCACACCGCGACAGCCGCCGAAGTGGTCGACGTGCGGGTGCGTGTAGACGAGCCCGGTGACCTTCTTCTCGCCCCGGTGCTCGCGGTACAGCTTCAGCGCGGCGGCCGCGGTCTCCGCCGAGATCAGCGGGTCGACGACGATGATGCCGGTGTCGCCCTCGATGATCGTCATGTTCGACAGATCGAGGCCACGCACCTGATAGACCCGGTCGGTGACCTTGTAGAGCCCCTGCTTGGACACGAGCTGGGACTGCCGCCACAGGCTCTTGTTCGCGGTCCTGGGGGCGTCCTTCTTCAGGAAGGCGTACGCGTCGTTGTCCCAGACGACATCGCCCTTGGCGTTCTTGACGACACCGGGTACGAGGGCGGCGATGAACCCCTTGTCGGCATCGGCGAAGTCGTCCCTGTCGTCGAAGTCCACGTCACCCTCGTCCGTCGCTGTGTGTCCCTTGCTGGTGCCGCCGTCGTTGTCGAGTGCGGAAACGGTGTCGGGGCTGAGAGCCATTGCTGCTGCGGCGGCGCCCGCAGCGGCGACGAAGTTGCGCCGGTTCAGGGGAGTCATGGGGGCGAAGATCGCAGCGGGGCGCGGGGCGGGGCAAGGGTTCACTGCGGATTTGGGGCAGCTCCCAGAGCGGCCGGGAAAGGGGAGTGACGCGTCCTATTGCGTGGAGGGTGCGGGGGTCAGTACTTGGGGCCTACGTGGGTGTCCATGAGGGCGACTGATGCTTTGCGGGCTACGGAGATGTTGTACGGGCTGCCGTGACGCGTGCAGTCCTTCCATTCGACGCCGAGCTTGTCGAGAGTGTCGGTGTAGAGCTTGCGGATGTCGTCCGAGACATTGGTGAACCAGTACCGGGGGTACTCGTAGCGCTTGCGCTCCCCGCCGACCATGCGGGTCGTCCAGTTGGTGATGCGGCAGCCGTCGGAGTGGATCAGTCCCCGGATGAAGTCCCAGGGATGGGTGTCGACGATGTCCTGCTGCCAGGGTTCCAGGGCGATGTTGCGCTCGTGCTTCCTCCCTGGGCCGTGCTGGGGGAACATGCACCAGAGGTGGTTCGAGTAGACCTTGATGTTCTGGCATCCGGTCTTGCGGACCCGGCAGACGGAGTTGTCGGGGAACACGGCGCGCATGGCCCGCTCGCAGTCGTCCTTGAGGCCAGGCCATGAGTCGCCGCAAGTGATCATGAGGCTGGGAACGCGATGCCCCGAGTACTGGATGATGTGCCCGTCTCCGAGGTAGAGCCCCAGGAGGTAGGAGTAGGCCGCTGTGTCGAGATCGCGACCGTCGCACTGCGGGCACTTGGGGTCATGCTTGCCCGGACACTCTCCGCGCTTGGCGCGGTCCATATGTCGCCAGTACGAGATGGTGCCGCTCGGGACATTCAGCTGGCGGGCAACCTCGGCGTTCTTCGTGCCGCCTCGCAGCAGCGTGAGGGCTTTGTGCCGTACCTCTGTGCCGTGGAAGTTCATGACGCTACTCTGTGCGACTGATCGTGTCGGCGAGTAGCAAAAAGCGGAGGTTCACGAGAACGTGAACTTCCGCTATGTGAAGTGCCGGGTGCGGGAGTCGAACCCGCACGTCCTTTCGGACAGATGTGTTTGAGACATCAGCGTCTGCCATTCCGCCAACCCGGCTGGACGACCTTCGAGGAGTGTACCGGGTGACCAGAGGCCGTTGCAGCTAGGTAGGCTTCAGAGGCAGCTGTACCTGCCCGGCCCGCAACAAGGAGCCCCCGTGACTTCCCCCGAGTCGCCCCAGCCCGTAGCCGATGACGACGACAAGTCGCACGTGCCTCCGCTGACGACCCGTGTCGTCATCGCCGAGGACGAGGCTCTTATCCGGCTCGACCTCAAGGAAATGCTCGAGGAGGAGGGCTACAGCGTCGTCGGCGAGGCCGGTGACGGTCAGAAAGCCGTCGAGCTGGCCCGGGAGCACAAGCCCGATCTGGTGATCCTGGACGTGAAGATGCCGGTGCTCGACGGGATCTCCGCGGCGGAGAAGATCGCCGAAGAGAGCATCGCCCCGGTCCTCATGCTCACCGCCTTCTCGCAGCGCGACCTCGTCGAGCGGGCCAGGGACGCGGGCGCGATGGCGTACCTGGTGAAGCCCTTCAGCAAGACCGACGTCGTCCCGGCCATCGAGATGGCCGTCTCGCGCTTCACGGAGCTGAAGACGCTGGAGAAGGAGGTCGCCGACCTCACCCTGCGTCTGGAGACCCGCAAGCTGGTGGACCGCGCGAAGTCGATCCTGCAGACGGAGTACGGCCTCACCGAGCCCGCCGCGTTCCGGTGGATCCAGAAGACGTCGATGGACCGCCGGCTTTCCATGCAGCAGGTCGCGGAGGCCGTCATCGAGGAGGCCGAC
>NZ_JBHYIG010000348.1:0-9450 GCF_042740015.1 Streptomyces sp. NPDC059037 | reverse complement strand
GCACCACCCGGCGTGATCGTCGGTCCTACTTCTGATGGCCCGTGCTCCAACGTCCACTGGCCGAATGCCGAAGCACCCATGGCGAGCAAGTAGAACAAGGGTGCCAGGGAGGCCAGTGACATGACGCGGTTTCTCCGTCTCGGCATTGCGGGCCTGGTCGTGCTCGCTCTGTCCCTGGCGCTTGACGGAGTCCTGGAAGGGCTCTTCGACGGAGTCGGGGCGCTGGACGGAGTGTTCGACGGTCTGCTGTCGCTGTCCGTGACTGGGGGGCTTCGTGTCGATGCTCGGATTCGGCGGCGCGATCGTGCTCGGCACCACCGAGCTCGGCGCCGTGGCCGCCACCGCGGTCGGCACCGGAGCAGGAGCCGGCACCGGCTGGCTGACCTGGAACTCACCCGCGCTCTGATGCGGGACCAGACCGCTGGGACACCGCGGGGCGGCGACCTCGTCGGCACCGCGGGCACCGTGGTGACCGCCATCCCGGCCGACGGCTACGGCGAGGCGCTGCTCCAACTGCCTGTCCAGAGCAGGAAGTTCGCGGCGAAGAGCCCAACCGCTGTTGCCCGCGGTGCCGAGGTGTGGGTGGCGGACATCCTCTCGCCGACCTCGGTCGAGGTCCGCTCCGTCGACCGCTGACCACCGTTCCACCCGAACCACCCGAACCACCACCAACCGACTGCCGTCCCCTGCAGAAGTTCACCCTCGACCTGTCCTCGCGGCACATCCCGGTCGCCGTGGGTGGCGCGGTCACCCTGCGGGGCGTCAAGGCGCACCTCGAGGGCGTTGCCATCGTCAAGGTGGGCGGTGCCGAGGGCTCGATCCGTGCCGCTGCGCAGCGGTTTCTGATGCAGCAGGACGGCATCGTCGGTTCACGCAGGAAGTGCTCTCCGGCGCGCTTCGCTCGATCGTGGGGCGGATGTTGGTGAAGGACGTCATTCGCGACCGCACGCGTTCGCGGGGCAGGTCGCCGCGGCGGCCCGCAGTCAGGAGGTGCTGGGCGAGCAGGAGAAGATGCCGTTCCCAGTCCGGCACAGGTTGTCCGGCTCCTCGCGGCAGTTGCTCAACAGCGCGGGCGCGGCCCTCACCTGGAGGCGTTCTTCAGCTGCATGTACTACGGGGCGATGCGGCCGGCGGAGGTCATTCACCGCCGGCTCGACCGGTGCCACCTGCACAAGAGCGGGTGGGGGATGCTCAATCTGTCCGGCGGTGTCGTCACTGCAGGCAAGGACTGGACGAACGACGGCGCGGTGCACGAGGTGCACTCGCTCAAGCGCCGTGCGGCTACCGCGACCCGGCCTGTGCCCATCCCGCCGCAGTTCGTGCGCATTCTCCGTGCACACATCGATCGGTTCGGTGTGGCGCCCGACGGTCGCCTGTTCCGGAACCAGACCGGCAACTACGTGGACGCGGCCGCGTACGGTACGACGTGGGCGCGGGCACGTACGCAAGTACGTCCTGACCCGCACGGAGCTCGCCTCCTGAGGTCCTCTTTCGCCACTACGCCAAGTTCCTGGACGGCGTCCAGGGAGCAGGCCAACCGCCTCATCGAGCAGTCCATGGCGGAGTGGGACCGCGTCAGCCGGGGCTCGGTGCCAGAGGAGTGAGCCGGGGCTTTGGTCCGTGACTGGTCCGGAAGAGCTGGTCAGGAGCGGGATAGCGGTGGGAGGGACTGGGAGTTACCACGCAAACCGGTCCTGGTCCCGGTCCCGGTCCCGGCGCCGAGCGGAGCGAGCGGAAGACGCCTGACGGGCAAAAGCCCAGGTCAGGCGCCGTCTTTCGCGCCCTTAGAAGAAGCCGAGCTTCTTCGGCGAGTACGACACCAGCAGGTTCTTCGTCTGCTGGTGGTACAGCGGCTGCACCCAGCCTGGCCGGTGAAAACGGCGGTAGCTGTGGCTCTCGGGAGGTTGCTGGTCCGGAGATGGTCCGGATCTTGGCGCGCGTGGTGCTGGGGAGGGCAGGTTTGGGGTGCAGAGGGGGGCGGGACCGGTCGGGCAGGCTCGGAGTGTCCGCCGAGAGGATCCGACGTCGCTTCCGTGCTGGTGAGGCCGAGACGGATTGCCGAGAGGAGAGAAGAAGCCGTCCACGAAGTGCCAGACGCCGTCGATGCCACAGTCGTGCGCAGGGGCGCTAGGCGTTGCTCCACCCGGCTGTGCTGGAATACGAGGCCAGCAGGTCCACCACGAAGAGGAGGGGCGAGCCCGCCGGGATCAACGGTGATGGCGACTGATTGCCGTAGCCGAGACGTGGGGGAATGATGATCTCGCGCCGACCGCCGACCTTCATCCCTTTCACCCCCCGGTCCCAGCCCTTGATGACCCTGCCACCGCCCAGGGCAAACTTGAACGGCTCGCCCCGGTCCCAGGAGGCATCGAACTCCTTCCCGGACTCGAAGGTCACCCCGACATAGTGGACCCTGACCACCATGCCCGGCTCCACCTCGGCCCCGTCCCCGACGACCAGGTCCCGGATGGTCAACTCGGTAGGAGCGTCACCCTCCGGAACGTCGACCTCGGGTTTCGTCAGTTCACTCATTGCACCCTCATCGCTCTCCGTCGAATGCTCTCCGCACGGGCCGGCCGGACACATGACACCCCATGCGGCAGATGGACACGCTACCGGGAGTGCCGAATCCGCCTGGAGGTCGCTTCCCATGTTGCTGGCAACGCCGCTCGGTGCCCCCGGTCAGGGACAGACGTGTCGGACCGTTCAGCAGTCGACAAGGTGAGAGCGGAGTCTTTGCGGGCAAGGGAAAGCCCATGGGCCGGATGAAGAACTACAAGATCCTCCGCGACTGCCGGCAGCACGGCGACGGCCTCCACCACGCGGTCCAGGCTGTCGCCCAGATGCACAACCTCGCCCTCGCGTCATGACCAGAGAACCGCGTTCACGGGCCCTGACCTGCCCGAACACGGGCTTGTGCAACACCCTTTAGGCGTGGACGCCGCCTGGGTACAGCCGCTGGCCTGCCATTGGGATCAGCTACTGGCATCCGACGGCTTCGCCATCCTGGAACGGAGGCGATGGCGACACGGTGTCCAGGTCGAGGCGGGCCAGGGCGGCCTCGACGGCGGCCGGACGGTCGGCGTGGTTCATCAGTGGTTCTCTTGTGTGGGTGCGGGTCTCGTTCAGGGCTGGGCGGGTGCGGCCGGGGTGGGCAGGGCCACGTCGGGTCGGCGCGGGTCGGGGTCGGCCGGGATGACGTCGGAGGTCTCCACCAGCCAGCGCAGCACGGCGTCGTGCAGGCGCCGTTCCACGTCGGTGTGTTCGGGGCGGCCCGCGAGGTTGGTGCGCTCGGGCGGGTCCTCGGCCCGGTGGTACAGCTCGGGCTGCTCGTACAGCCGCCACACGTACGTCCACTCCTGGTCCCGGACGGCGACGACCTTGCCCGCCAGGGTCGGATCCTGGTGCTGGAGCGCGGACTTCAGGTCGTAGGGGAAGTCCGCGCGCTCCATCTGCGGTTCCTCGTCGACGGTGAATCCGCCCTCGGTGAAGGCGAGTTCGCGGTGTGGTGCCGAGGAGTCGCGCAGCAGTGGCAGCATGCTGCGGCCGAAGTGGCGGTGAGGTGCGGGCGCGCCCGCGAGGTCGAGCACGGTGGGCAGGACGTCGACCATCTCCACCATCGCGTCGCACTCCTGGCCGCCTTCGCCGAGGCCGGCACCGCTGATGATCAGCGGGTCGCGGGTGATGCAGTCGTACATCGCCGACGGCCACTTCTCGATCACTCCGTGGTCGCCGAGGTATTCGCCGTGGTCGGCGAAGAAGAGGGTGACGGTGTCGTCCGCCGCGCCGGTCTGCTCGACTGCCCGGGTGATGCGGCCGATCTGGTCGTCTAGGCGGGACACCATGCCGTAGTAGGTGGCCACGACCTCGCGCCACTGTTCGGGGGTGACCTCGCCCAGGCCGTGGGCTTCGCGGACGGCGCGCAGGTAGCGCGGTTCGCCGGAGGGATCACCGGGCGGGGCCGGGTCGGGCACCGCGTCGCGGTCGAACCGGGAGAACCACGGCTCCTCCACCTGGAACGGGCAGTGCGGTGCCACCAGTGGCACGAACAGCACCCAGGGCCGGTCCCGCGGGGGCTCGCGCAGCCACTGCTCGGCGGTGCGCACCGCGGCCTCGTCGGGGTCGATCCGGCCGTCGTCGGGGACCCGGCCCCGGTAGAACAGGCGGGACCAGACGCCCTCCGGGTACTCCCCGTCGTAGAGCCGGGTGGGCCAGGTCGAGAAGCCGTACTCGTCGACGCTGGACTCGGTGACGCCGGGCGCGAAGGTGTCGCCGCGCATGCCGGCCCAAGTGACGTGGTATCCGGCGTCCTTGAGGATGCGCAGGAGGTTCGGCTCGTGGTCCTTGAGCAGGTGGGTGAGCGTGCGGTGGCCCGCGGTGTGCGGGTACCAGCCGGTGAGGATCGAGGCGCGGCTGGGCGCGTCGCCCATCCGGTCGGTGGCGCGGATGGACTCGCGGAAGTTGGCGTGGAAGAAGTACGCGCGGGGTGGCGTTCGGCGAAGACCGACACGGCGGCGGTGTAGTAGCCGCCGAAGCCGAGGCGCTGGCCGAGCAGCGGCCGGTCGGGCTCTGGGCCGTGTCCGGCGTCGAGCCGGAACTGCGCGGCGGGCCCGAAGTGCCCGATCACCCCGTTGGTGATGCCGAACTGACCACTTGTCAGGGCGGTACGGGACGGCAGGCACGGTGAGTCGGAGCAGTAGTAGCGGTCGAAGGTGACGGACCTGTCGGCGAGCTTTTGCAGGTTGGGGGTGGTGGGCCGGTGATATCCGTACGGGGTGGTGTGGTCGGCGCGCAGGGTGTCCACGTCGACGTAGATGATGCGCATGTACGGCTCTCTGGAGGGGATCGGGCAAGGGGGGATCGCCACGTGGCGGTGCGGCTCGTCACGTGGTGCGGAAGCGGTATGGGGTGCTGGGGTGTTGGGGTTTTGTAGGTGTGGCGGGGTCAGCGGCCGAGCCGCGCCTCCAGGCGGGCCTCGGTGAGCTGGAGCCAGGCGATGTAGGAGGCCGTGAACGCGTAACCGTGCTCGTGGGCCATGGTGTGCACCTCTCGGGCCCAGTCCGCGTCGAGGCCATCGATCACGGACCTGGCTCTGCTGCACCTGGAGTCCTTCGGGAACCCCCGGGCGTTCTCGCGGACGGCGCGAGGTGCTACGACTGTGCTCAGACAGGCAAGACCGTGCAGGCCGTGGCTGTGTGCCGCCACTGCGGATGCGGGGCGTGCACGGACCATGTGCGCGTCAGCGGTGAGGAAGCTCGGCGTGTGGCGGGCATGGGGCTGAGCCACGGCCCGCGCAGCGCGCGCCACATGACCTGTGTCGTCTGCCACGAGGCGGAGTCGCCCAGCTAGGCCGGAAGGGCTACTGCAACCGGCTGCTCGACCGCACGTCCTCTGTCGCTCTCTGTCGCTGCGAGGCTGTGAAGGACATCGGCATGAACCAGTACGTGTACGTACTCGATGACGGCAACCGGGAGATGACCAGTCTGCTCGGCGGCAAGGGCGCGAACCTCGCCGAGATGACGCGCATCGGGCTGCCCGTCCCGCACGGATTCACAGTCACCGCCGACGCCTGCCGGGCCTTCCTCGAAGCAGGCGCGGAACCGCCAGGGTGGAAGTGTCTGGTGCGTGGCTGAGTTGGCCCGCACCTGGTCCGGATCTTGGTGAGTAGACCGTAGTGCTAGCGAGTGGGCCTCGCGGTACCACATGGCACAGGTAGGCAGAACCGTCTTCTGACGTCCACGTGGTCCAGTTCGACGTCGTTCACGCGGGTTTGGTCTTGGTGGTCCAGGTGCGTCGACGCTGTTGGTGACAGCCATGTGACAGGTGAGGCCCCTGCCGACCGGGTGCTGCTCATATGGATGCGGCGTCTTCGAGCGTAGCGAGTGCTCGCCGTGAGGAGCGCTGTTGCTCGGCTACCTGTTGCGAAACGGTCGCGAAGGACCGGCCTGTGTCAGTTCCACGATGCCCCAAGGGCCGGGACTGAGCATTCCCCCTGTTTCCAGGTGGGAATGCTGTGACGGGCGGGAGGGTCGGTGGGTGCTGTCCCGGGTCTGGGGTCTGACTCATGACATCTCTGACCGGAGCGTCTGAATTTCGCAGTGTCGGCTGTTGGCCGGGGATGGTGCGTTGTCGGTGCCGGGCTGGCGGGGTGTGTCTGGCTCCTACGGGGCGTCCCTGTCGCGCTATCTGCTGGCGCAGGGCGTCGACGTGTTGGACTTGAACCGGATGGACCGGGCGGATCGCCGGCGCCGCGGTAAGTCGGATCCGCTCGATGCCCAGAACGCGGCGCGAGCCGTGCTGAGTGGCCGGGCTCGTGCCCGGGCCAAGGCGGGTGATGGGCCGGTGCAGATCGCCCGGATGTACAAGCTCACGAAGGCGTCGGCCGTCAAGGCCCGCACGCAGGCCATCAACCAGCTCAAGGCCGTTCTCATCACTGCCGATCCAGCTTTGCGGGAAGAACTGGCCGGGCTGGGCAATGCCGAACTCTTCCGTACCTGTGCGGGGTTCGCCCACGTGAGCAGTCGCGAGGAGGTGGGCGAGGAGTCGGTGCTGCAGGCCACGAGGATCACGTTGGGTCTGCTGGCTGACCGGATCGGCCAGCTCTCCGAGCAGATCCGGGAGGTGGACGCTCGTATGGCCCGGCTCGTGGAGTGCCATGCCCCGCAGCTGTTGGAGGTGGTGGGGATCGGCCAGGACACGGCCGTTGCTCTGCTGATCGCGGTGGGGGACAACCCGGAACGTCTGGGCAGCGAGGCGTCGTTCGCTGCTTTGTGCGGGGTCAGTCCGGTCGAGCGTTCCTCGGGGCGCCGGCAGTTCCGCCGCCTTAACCGTGGCGGTGACCGGCAGGCCAGTGCTGCGCTCCACCGCATCGTGTTCACTCGCCTACGGGTAGACCCGCGCACCCAGACCTACTACGAGCGCCGGATCAAAGAAGGCAAGACCCGGCGCGAAATCGTCCGGTGTCTCAAGCGCTATGCGGCTCGGGAGGTCTTCCACCTCATCGGACAGCCACAGCCAGAAGCCCGTGCATAGGGGATGTGTGCCAGAACAGGCGGTGCACGCGCGGATTGGAGGTCGGCACTGCTTGCGTCCGGCGGACCTCCGGCTGACCTTAGAACCGTCCGCAGCGTAGGTGGAGGACTCGACGCGCACCATGGCGGCGCCGAGCGCTACGTCAGCCTCCCCGATGGTCTCGTCTTGTGGCTGTCTGCCCTGGAACTCTGGTGGATGCAGGCACAATGGATCGCACGTTGTTGCGGGCGTGGGTTCTGGGGAGGGCGTTGTGGAGTTCAGAAAGAGAACGCTGGAAAGGCTTGGCGATCTCATTTGCGGAAACCTCGGTTCGGACGCCCCCGCCCCTCGGGGGGACGCTGAGCCTCCGTACTTTCACTACCGGTCGAGCAGATACATCACCGAGTTCTTCGGGGACCTCGACATGGACTGGGAACACGACGGGTCAACTCGGCATCGCTGGGTCGCGGGCGTTCTTGAGCGTCTGTTGGCGGAATCGCACGACGGGCCCGCGCACCCTCCGGAGTCCTTCTGCCGGGTGATCGACCACTTGATGGACCCGGCCGATGCCCTCAATGAAGGGCGTGACCGTTCTAACGCCTTGCGGCAGTTGAATGACGTGCTGTCCCGTGAGGGCTTTGATGCCTTCTACAGCGAGGATGGGCATTGCTATCTGCAGCACCTGGGAACGAAGACGGTCTCGACGTTGGCCAAGAACCCACATCGTCCCCTAAGCGTCGCCGAAGTGCAGCGGCGTGCGGGCCTCGCTGCGTTCTTGGACTCCTGCAGTGAGGATGAGCTCATCGAGGAGGTGCTGCTGCCGTTGTTCCGGCAGCTGGGGTTCCACCGGATCACCGCAGCCGGGCACCGGGACAAGGCGCTGGAGTACGGCAAGGACATTTGGATGCGCTACACGCTGCCAATCCAGCACTTCTTGTACTTCGGGATCCAGGTCAAGCGCGGCAAGCTGGACGCTACTGGGAGGTCCAGGGCCGGCAACGCCAACATCGCCGAGATCCATAATCAGGCGCTGATGATGCTGGCGCACGAGATCTTCGACCCGGAGACCAACCGACGCGTCCTCGTCGACGATGCATTCATCGTGGCCGGCGGGGAAATCACCAAGGCTGCGCGCAACTGGCTGGGCAACGCGTTGGATGCGGCTAAGCGGAGCCAGATCATGTTCATGGATCGCGACGACATCCTGAACCAGTACGTCGTGAGCAGCCTGCCGCTTCCCGCTGGCGCGTCAGCGGCACCACGTTGATGTCGCTTCACGGCCAGTGTTGCCGGCGGGGTGCGCAAGGACAGTCCCCGTCAAGCGTAGCGCACGCCTGGATCAATGTCTCTTCAGCGGTGGAGAATCACAGATGGATGCAGCGATAGCCGGGCTCGTCGGAGCCCTCGGCGGCGCCGCACTTGGAGCTGGGGGAGCATGGGGCGCAGCGCGCATCGCACTCAAGGGAGCGATGTATCAGGCTGATAGGCAGGCCGCCAGCACGCATGAACAATGGCTGCGGCAGATCCGCCGTGAGGTCTACGCCAGGTTTCTGTCGCAGGCCAGGGAACTCGTCGCCGTCATGGACGAGTCGATGCATCAGGACTATCCGTGGGAGTCTCTGTCCGGTGAGTTCCGGGAGCGGGTGCGTCGTGAGGTGAGCACTGGATTTGCCCGAGTTGAGCAGACCGCACAAGAGATGATCCTGGAGGCGCAACCCTCCTTGTCGGGTCTGGTCGAGAAATTCCTCGACGCAGCGGACGAATTCCAGACGTTCATGATTGGCGAAGGGGCGGAGCTTGAGGGCAGCTCGCGAATGCTGGCCCGGTGCACCCGTCAAGCGAATGAACAACTGCGGCTCATCGTGCTTCAGGCGCGGGAGTCTTTGCAGGGGTCAATCTGACGCTGAGGGTGGTCGGACTGAAGGCTGGCCCGAAAGTGGTGTGGCGGCTGGGTGCTGGCTGCGCGTTCTCGGGGTGGCCTCAGCGGGTGACCCTTTCGACGGGGGCATCCGGGTAGGCGGACAACTCGATTCCTTGCTGACAGAATGCCCGCCGATCCCACAGGAGTTCGAGGTGGCTGGAGAGGGCCCCTCATTCTGATGTGATGTGCTGGGGCGGCCGTTTACAGCGAGAACAGTTCTTCCTGGTAGTTCTGGACGATGTCCCGGCGCGGATAGAACAGGCCGAGCAGCATGAACGTCCTGGGGCGCTTGGCCAGGTTCCCGACGAAGCAGTGGACGACGTGGTCCGGCGCGAACATCCGGGTGAACCAGCGCTCCCGCAGTTTCAGACGTTGACGCCGAAGTCGGACGCGATGCCGGACAGACCGGACGCGTAACCCTGGCCCGTGGGGGGGGCGCTAGCCCCAAGCCCCGGCGGGGGCGGGGGCGCCCGGACTAGAGAGCGGTCGCGGGGGGGGGCGGGGGGGCAGTGGGGGTG
>NZ_JBHYIG010000347.1:0-9462 GCF_042740015.1 Streptomyces sp. NPDC059037 | reverse complement strand
ACCCTGTGGGAGAGTAGGACGCCGCCGAACTATTTTTGAATGGGAAACCCCCGCACCGGGATACGGTGCGGGGGTTTTCTGCGTTTAGGGTCACGGTATGCGATACGAACTGGTCATCTTCGACAATGACGGCGTTCTCGTGGACAGCGAGCCGATTTCCAACACCATTCTTGCGGGCTATCTGACCGAGCTCGGTCACCCCACCACGTACGAGGACTCCCTTCGCGACTACATGGGGGCCGCCATGCATCGCGTACACGATCTGATTCTTGAGCGCACCGGACAGCGGCTGCCCGAGGATTTCGACTCGGCCTTTCACTCGCGGGTCTTTGCCGCTTTTGAGCGGGATCTTGAGCCTGTGGCGGGGGCTTCCGAGGTGTTGGAGAAGCTCGTTGCCGGCGGGGTGCCCTACTGCCTGGCCTCGTCCGGGAGCCATGAGCGGATCAGGGTCGGGCATCGGCGTACCGGGCTCGACCGGTGGTTCGACGACGAGCGGATCTTCAGTTCCGAGGATGTGGGGCGGGGGAAGCCGGCGCCGGATCTCTTTCTGCACGCCGCCGAGCGGATGGGTGTCGCGCCCGAGAAGTGCGTGGTGGTCGAGGACAGTCCGCTGGGGGTGCGTGCCGCCGTCGCCGCCGGGATGGATGTGTATGGGTTCACTGCGATGACTCCCGCCGAGAGGCTTTCCGGGGCCACTGAACTCTTCGGGGATATGGGGGAGTTGCCTGACCTGTGGGTCTGACATTTGTCATCGCCAGGTCCGGACGATCGTTTCTGTCGGCCGATGGGTGGCTGCGGCGAAGCTGAGTGCGTCGCCAAGGGAGAGGGGCCGATCATCATGAGCCGGATTGCTGCCAATGACATGACACTCACCGCAGAGACGAAGGGCGGCACGGGCGCGACAGTCGACGTGGGTGCCCGGCGGTCGCGTTGGGAGTCGCTGAAGCCGCTCGTGCTGGACGCGGCGGTGCCCACGGCCTCGTACTACCTGCTCAGCAAGGGCTTTGGGATGGGCACGATGGCCGCGCTCGCCTGGAGCAGCGTGGTGCCCGCCGGGCGGACCGTGTGGGGTGTCGTCATGGAGCGGCGGGTCAATGGGCTCGCGGCGCTGATCCTCGTCGCCAATGTTGTCGGTCTTTCGCTGAGTCTGGTGGCTGGTGATCCGCGGCTGATGCTGGCCAAGGACAGCGGGATCACGGCGACGGTGGGGTTGGCCGTTCTGGTGTCCGTGCTGATGGGGCGGCCGTTGATGACCGTGGCGCTCAAAGCCTGGGTCACCAAGGGGAATCCGGTGCGGGATGCGGTGTGGGAGCGGCTGGTCGCCGAGCGGGGGTGGTTCGCGCGGATGGAGCGGATGTTCTCGGTGCTGTGGGGTGTGGCGCTGTTCGGTGAGGCGGCGGTGCGGGTCGTGGGGGCGTACACGCTTCCGGTCGACACCATGGTGTGGCTGGGTGGCGCGATCGCGGTGGTCGTCATCACGGCGACGGTCATCGTCGGTGGCGGCCTGGTCGTCGAGCCGATGGAGAAGAAGGTGAGTGAGGAGGTCGCCGGGCTCGGGCGGTGAGGGGCGCCGGCCGCCCCCCGCTTCGTGCGGGGTGCGCGGGGAATTGGGTGGGTGATCTATCTACCCACCAGTAGTCAGGGGTCCTACGCTCAGCAGCCATGACGGACGAGCTGCGGCGCGGCAGAGCCTCTTTGGCGTTGAGCTTCCTGGTGCAGGGGGTCACCTTCGCGTTGCTGGTGACGCGGATTCCCGCCATTCAGGATCGGTACGGGATATCCGACGGCCTGCTGCCGGTCTTCCTCGCCGCGGTGCCGATCCTCGCCGGTGTCGGGAGCGTCGGCACGGAGTGGCTGGTCAAGAGGGTGCGGCCGAGCCGGGTGCTGCGGTGGTCGCAGCCCGTGGTGCTCCTGGCGCTGCTCGGGGTCGGTGCGGGTGATGCCTTGTGGCAGGTCGCCGTGGCGCTCGGGGTGTTCGGGCTCGCGGTGGGCGCGCTCGACGCGTCCATGAACATGCTCGGGGTGAGCCTGCAGCGGGCTTACGGGCGCAGCATCATGCTGGGGTTCCACGCGGCGTACAGCCTGGGCGGGATCGCGGGGGCGTCGATCGCTTGGGCGGGGGCGCACTGGGATCTCTCGCTGTTTGTGTCGTATCTGCCGGCGGTCGTGGTGCTGCTGCCCGCGGCGTTGGTGGGGAGTCGTTGGTACGTCGATGCCGGTGCCGGTGCCGGCGCTGTCGTGGGTGACGGCGGTGAAGGGAAGGGCGGGCCCGTCGTCTTCAAGCTGCTGCTTCCGCTCTGTCTGGTGATGACCTTCGCGTACATCGGGGACTCGACTGTCTCCAACTGGAGTGCGAAGTATCTGCAGGATGTGTTGGGGAGCTCGGAGGAGGTCTCGACCGTTCCGTACAACGTCTACATGGTCATGACGCTGCTGGGGCGAGGGCTCGGGGACCTGGGGGTTCGGCGGTTCGGGGCCGTGGCGGTGGTGCGGGTCGGGTCGGTGGTGGCCGCGCTCGGGTTCGCGGTCGTGGCGGCCGCGCCCGGGGCGTGGACCGGGATCCTGGGGTTCACCGTGCTCGGGCTCGGGCTGTGCGTGATCGTCCCGCAGACTTTCGCCGCGGCGGGGAGGCTCTTCCCGGGGGCCTCGGATGCCGCTGTGGCGCGGCTCAATGTCTTCAACTACGTGGGGTTCTTGATCGGTTCGCCGCTGGTGGGGGCGCTGGGGGATGCGTGGAACTACCGCGGGGCGATGCTCGTTCCCATGGTGTTGGTGCTCGTGACCTTGTTGTACGCCCGGTCCTTCGCCCCCGGAGCGGACCGATACGGTGACGGGCATGAGCGGCCGCGCACAGTTGATGTGGGACGAGGCAGTAACGGGCTATGACTTCGGTCCTGAGCACCCCATGGACCCGGTCCGGCTCACGCTGACCAGAAGTCTGGTCGGTGCCTTCGGGCTCGACCGTGAGATGGATGTCGTCGCGGCCAAGCGTGCCGGTGACTCGACGCTGCGGCTCGTGCATCGCGAGGACTATGTGGAGGCGGTCAAGGCCGCGTCCGCCGATCCGGCGTCGGCGGACGGCAGTTATGGCCTGGGCACTCCGGATGATCCTGCCTTCGCGGGGATGCACGAGGTGTCGGCGCTGATCGCCGGGCAGTCGGTGGGGGCGGCCGAGGCGGTGTGGCGTGGGGAAGCGCTGCACGCGGTGAACTTCGCGGGTGGGCTGCACCATGCGATGCCGGGGGCCGCTTCGGGGTTCTGTATCTACAACGATGCGTCGATGGCCATTGCGCGCCTCCTTGAGCTGGGCGCCGAGCGGGTCGCGTATGTGGATGTCGATGTGCATCACGGGGACGGGGTGCAGGCTTCCTTCTGGGACGATCCGCGGGTGCTGACGATTTCGTTGCACGAGCATCCGCGGACGTTGTTTCCGCAGACGGGGTGGTCCTCGGAGACGGGCTCTTCATCGGCGGAGGGGTCGGCCGTGAATGTGGCGTTGCCGGCGGGGACCGGGGATGCGGGGTGGACGCGGGCGTTCCACGCCGTGGTGCCGGAGTTGCTTGCGGACTTTCGGCCGCAGGTGCTTGTCACTCAGCACGGGGCCGATACGCACTTCGAGGATCCGTTGGCGCATCTTGCCGTTTCGCTGGATGCGCAGCGGGGGGTGCAGGTCGCCTGTCATGAGTTGGCGCATGCGTACGCGGAGGGGCGGTGGGTCGCGCTGGGTGGGGGTGGCTATGCCGTGGTGGATGTCGTGCCTCGGTCGTGGACGCATCTGGTCGCCATCGCCGCGGGGCGGGAGGTTTCGCCTTCCGCGGAGATTCCTGAGGCTTGGCGGCAGGAAGTGTTTGCTCGTACGCGGCAGTTGGGGCCTGCGCGGATGACGGATGGGCGGTGGCCTGTCTCCTGGAAGGAGTGGGAGGCGGGGTATGACCCTGCCGATCGGCTTGACCAGGCGGTGTTGGCTGCGCGGCGGGCGGTGTTTCCGTTGCGGGGGTTGTTGGCGTAACCGGGGCTCCGCCCCCCCCGGGCCCTCGTGCGAGGGCGGGTCGTGTCGGGGAGGGTACGTCTCGTTACGCCAACTGTGGGGGTTTTCCGGGGTTTTGGGGGTCCCTGTGGGTGGGATGCGCCAGCATCGGCTGCGTGTTGAGCACCGGCGCCCTGCGGGCGCATCTGTTGGCGGCTCGGTTGGCCGGGCCTGTGGCCACCTCTCGGGAAGAGAGCCTGCGGAGCTACCGGCTCTTCGCGGCCCGGGATCCGCGGATACTGCTGGGGCTCGATCCTGAATGGAACTGGGAGTCCCGGGACTTGCTCGGGCTCATGGCCGACAAGTGCGGGGTGTCGGCGGACCCCCGGCACACCACGGGCGCCGATGTCATCGACCCCGAGCGGACGCTGGCCGCGCTCGACGCCTTTGCGGAGCGGCTCGGGGATGCCATGCGGCGGCGGCTTCCCGTGCTCTTCGGGACCGGGCATCCGCACCGGCTGCTCGGGTTCTACGCCGCGTTGGCGGACGCCTTGTCGGCGGCCGGGTGCACCGTCCTCACCCCCGCGCAGGGCAACAGTGTCGACATAACGACCCGGTTCGGCCTACGCACGTACAACCTTGACTACGTACAAGGAGTCGCGCTGGTGCGGGAACCCGGCGTGCGTCCCACCGGGAGTGAGACCGGCGCACACACCCACTCACCGCTCCCGGTTCGGGCCGCCCTCGCGGCCGCCGCGGAGGGTCCAGGGCCCCTGCCCGAGCTGGTCATCGGGGACCACGGATGGGTCTGCGGGGCAGGTCAGCTGGGGTTTGAGGCGATCGGTCTGGCGGATACGGATGATCCCGCGCTGTTCGTCGGAGAGGCCGAGGGGCAGGTGTCCGTCGTCGTTCCGCTTGATGACGCTGTGCGGTCTGATTACTACCGACCGCTTACTCGCTATGTACTCAATCGAGCGTGTCTGTCACAGTAGGCGGCCGATGGCTACTCCTCTTCCCCACTCGCATCATCCGCCCCTAGTCTGGGAGTGAGCGCGCAGGGACGAAGAGTCACCGGAAGGGGAAGCCGGTGCCCGTCATGTGCGGAAGGTTCAGGTGGGGTGTCATGGCTGCAGACCAAAGGCCGCTGAACGAGGTTGCGTTTCTGACCGTGGCGGAAGTCGCCGCGGTTATGCGAGTGTCCAAGATGACCGTGTACCGCTTGGTGCACAGCGGTCATCTGCCCGCCATCCGGGTCGGAAGGTCCTTCCGGGTCCCGGAGCAGGCGGTTCACGAGTACCTCCGCGAGTCCTATGTAGGAGTCGAGGCGGGCTGACAGGAGTCCCTCGATCCACCTCGATTACGTCCCTCACTCAGAGGCGGGTAGGCTAGGCCGACGTAGGTCGTGTGGGCCCAGTCTGCTGCCCCGCACTTAGTGAAGAGAAGTGAGCGAGGGTAGTCGTGGGCTCTGTTATCAAGAAGCGGCGTAAGCGGATGGCCAAGAAGAAGCACCGCAAGCTGCTGAAGCGCACCCGCGTTCAGCGTCGCAACAAGAAGTAAGCGACAGCTGTACAAGCGCGCCCCGAAGCCCTCCCGCCGTCCGGCGGGAGGGCTTCGGCGTTTTCCGCGGAGTTTCCCGGGTTCACCAGCGCTTTTGTGGGCCTCTCGTGTGGCTGTCGTCACTTCCTGCAGCAGGCGGTCATCACAGCGCAACATCGACCCGCTAGCGTGTGCCGGGAGAGTGATGACGGTGCGCGTCAGGACTTCGAGGGCTGGGGAAGGCAGGCGCTGATCTTGGGCAAGGTCGTGCTCGTGACCGGGGTGGCCCGACAACTGGGCGGGCGGTTCGTCCGACGCGTCCAGCGCGATCCGGAGGTCGACCGGGTCGTCGCCGTGGACGCGGTCCCTCCCGAGCACCATCTGGGCGGCGCGGACTTCGTCCAGGCCGACATCCGGCAGCCGGCGATCGCCAAGGTGCTCGCCGAGTTCTCCGTGGACACGGTCGTCCACATGGACGTCACGGGGACCGCGCTGGCAGGCGGCAGCCGGGGTTCACTCAAAGAGACCAACGTCATCGGCACCATGCAGCTGCTCGGCGCCTGCCAGAAGTCGCCGACGGTCAAGCGGCTGGTGGTGAAGTCGTCGACCAATGTGTACGGCTCCGCGCCGCGCGACCCGGCGGTCTTCACCGAGACGACACCGCCCAAGTCGCTGCCCAGCGGTGGCTTCGCCAAGGACACCGTCGAGGTCGAGGGGTACGTACGCGGATTCGCGCGGCGGCGCCCGGACGTGGCGGTGTGTGTGCTGCGGTTCGCCAACATCCTGGGTCCTGCCGCCGACTCTCCGCTCGCCGAGTACTTCTCGCTGCCGGTCCTGCCGACCGTCTTCGGCTACGACCCGCGGCTGCAGTTCGTGCACGAGGACGACGCGATCGAGGTGCTCCGTCTGGCCGCGCACGATCCGCGGCGCGGGACGCTCAACAGCGGCACGTTCAACGTCGCGGGCGACGGCCTGCTGCTGCTCTCGCAGTGCTCGCGGCGGCTCGGGCGGCCTACGCTCCCGGTGTTCATGCCCGCGGTCACCTGGGTCGGCCAGGCGCTGCGCACGGTGGGCGTGACGGACTTCTCGCCCGAGCAGATCAGGCTGCTCACCCACGGCCGTGTGGTCGCAACACGGCAGATGCGCGAGACACTGGGCTTCCGGCCCAAATACACGACCGCGGAGACCTTCGCGGATTTCGTACGCAGTCGGGGTCCCGGGCTTCTGCCGCCGCAGGCCGTCGCCGGGGCCTTGGACCGGATCGCCACGCTGCCCTTCGTGGGCAACCAGAGCGCCAACTGAGGAGAGCGTCAACGATGGCGGACGCCAAGGTCATTCCGTTCGACGACGACCGGTCGCGCGGGGGCGCCCTGCGCCCGACGCGGCGCAGGGGCGCGACCCGGCGCAAGAACGATCCGGCAGCCGTGCGTGAGGTCACGGCCATGCCGGCCCAGCAGGACGGCGAGCCGGGGGTGGAGCGGGCCGATCCTGTGCCTTCGGCGGAGCCGGCGCCGAAGCCGGGAGCCGCACCCGAGCCACGGGGCGGCGGCGGCCTGGAGCGGCGCATCGCGGGCGGGCTCGCGTTCCTGCGGCGGCGGCTCACCGGGGAGTACGAGGTCGACGACTTCGGGTACGACGAGGAGCTCACCGACCAGGTGCTGATGTCCCTGGTGCGGCCGTTGTACGAGAAGTACTTCCGCGTCGAGGTGAAGGGCATCGAGAACATCCCCTCCGACGGCGGGGCGCTGATCGTCGCCAATCACTCGGGGACGCTGCCGCTCGACGGCCTGATGATGCAGGTCGCCGTGCACGACAACCATCCGCAGGCGCGGCATCTGCGGCTGCTCGCGGCGGATCTGGTCTTCATGCTGCCGGTCGTGAATGAGCTCGCGCGCAAGGCGGGGCACACGCTGGCGTGCGCGGAGGATGCCGAGCGGCTGCTTGAGCGGGGTGAGCTGGTCGGGGTGATGCCGGAGGGGTTCAAGGGCATCGGGAAGCCGTTCAGCGAGCGGTACAAGCTGCAGCGGTTCGGGCGGGGCGGGTTCGTCTCCACCGCGTTGCGGACGGGGACGCCGATCGTTCCGTGCTCGATCGTGGGGGCGGAGGAGATCTACCCGATGATCGGGAACGCGAAGACGCTGGCGCGGGTGCTCGGCTTTCCGTACTTCCCGATCACGCCTACGTTCCCGTGGCTCGGCCCCCTGGGGGCGTTGCCGTTGCCGACGAAGTGGACGATTCAGTTCGGGGAGCCGATTCCGACGGATGGATATCCGCCGGAGGCTGCCGAGGATCCGATGCTGATGTTCAACCTGACGGATCAGGTGCGGGAGCAGATTCAGCACACGTTGTACAAGCTGCTGGTGCAGCGGCGGTCCGTGTTCTTCTGAGGCGTTCTTCTGAGGCGGCGGTGCGTCGCGCTCATGCCTGAGGGGCCAGATCCCTGCGGATCTGGCCCCTCAGACATTCCGTGGTGCTACTTCGGGTCCTCGCCCTCGATCCCCAGGCCCGGCAGCAGGCCCGGCAGGAGTGGGGGCACCGTTACGCCCGGCTTGGCAGGGGGGGATTCGTTCTCGGCCTTGCCGTCCGATGGGGTCGGGGTCGTGTCGGTCTTCGGGGGGTCCAGGAGGCCGCCCGTGCTGCCGCCGAGCAGGCCGTCGTCCTCGCCGCTGCTGTCCGAGTTCGACGGGTGCGGCTTGCTGTCGTCGCTCGAGCCGCCGCCGGGGGAAGACTCGGGGGCGGAGGGGCGGTCCGGGGTGGAGGAGCCCGAGGAGCCCTGGCTGGGCCGGTCCGGGGTGTCGCTGGTGTCCGGGGTGCGGGGGAGCAGGGAGCGGAGCGGGTCCACTTCCTGGTCCATCGCGTCGAAGACCGAGTTGACCTTCTCGCCCACGTCGCCCAGTTGGACGGGCAGGCGGCTCTGCAGGTCGCTCCAACTGCTGCGGTGCGACTCGGAGAAGGCGGACAGGGCCTGGATGGGGCCGAGCGATCCGTCCCTCTCGTACGCCTCGTGCAGCAGGCGGTGGCCTTCGGCGGCGTCGTGCTGCATGCCGGAGAGGGCTCGCCTGATCTCGCCGAGGGACTCGTGGTCGAGGTCGCCGGCGCGGCCCCGCTCCATCAGCCGGCGGGCTTCGTTCAGCCGGGTCGAGGCGTGGTCGAGGTAGATCTCGCCCTTGTCGCCGTCGTCGTCGGCCATGCCGAGCTTGATGTCTTCCATGCCGCGCTTCAGTCCGTACAGCGAATCGCCCGGAAGCGCGTCCGAGCTTGCCGCGGCCACTCCGCTGAACGCCCCGGCGGCGACGCCGACGGTGAGCCCGCCCGCGGCGATGCCCTTGGACAGCCGGGAGCGCGGCCGCAGCTTGCGCAGCCCGGTGGCCCGGTGGGCGCCCTTGCGGGACCGCTGTTCGGGCACCGATGTGCCGGTGGTGCCGCCGCCCGCGGCCGTGCCCTCGAGGAGCATGGCCTCCATGGCGGCTACGAGCTGGGCCCGCTGGACCACTTTGACCTCGGGATCAAGCTCCGGCTTCGGCAGCTCGCCGAGGCCGGTCGCCAGGGTCAACATCCGGTCCGGGGCCGCCTGTTCGGACAGCGCTGGATCGGGCGTGACGGAATCGTCGGTCTGCTCGGCCGCCGGGTCCTGGTCGGACTGCTCCTCCAGGGCCTGGGCGAAGGCGTTCGCCCGCCGGTGTGCCGATACGTTCGCGATCACTGGCGGCACCTCCTCTCGTCATGACGGTCGACTCCCCAGGGGGTCCTGAGGGTTGCACACCTTGAGCACATCCACACGAATGAGTGAGCGGAGGCGATCAGGGAGCGACCACAGGGAGCCTGCATCCCGCACAACGAGCGTCGCGGCACTTGGGTTACGGACGAAGGATGATCGGACCGCCAGAAGTGCGGGGGGTGCCACGGGGCCCCCCCGGACGGTGGGGGGGGGGGGACCCCCCCCCGGGGCGGGCCGCGCG
>NZ_JBHYIG010000346.1:0-9512 GCF_042740015.1 Streptomyces sp. NPDC059037 | reverse complement strand
GCCTGTGTCAGTGCGCCGGGTGCGGGGCCACGGGGGGGGGGGGGGGCGCCGGGCCGGCCGGCGACCAAAAAACACAAATCCTGCCCCCCGGGTTTCGGCGGGCCGGCCCCCCGCCCCCCCTCACCCCGCTCCGGTATGCGGGCCCAGGCCGAATGCCGTCTCATCGAGAAGGAGTTGGGCCTGACTCTGGTCAACGCGGGCGACGGCACCGCTGCCAAGCGGCCCACCAGTGCGGAGCGCCACAAGGCGGAGCGTCAGGGTCGGGAGCGGACCGCCCGCGAGGAACTGCGCGAGACCGTCCGCCGGGCCGTGGCGGGCGCCACCGGTGAGGAAGAGTTCTTCGACCGGTTGGCCGCCGCCGGGCTGCTCGTCGCCAAGCGTCTCGCGCCTTCCGGTGACCTGCTCGGCTACAAGGTCGCGCTGACCGACGACCGCAACGAGGACAACGAGGACAACGAGGACAACGAGCCTGTCTACTTCGCAGGCTCCACGCTCGCCCCCGACCTCTCCCTCCCCCGGATCCGCGAACGCTGGTCGGCCGCCCAGCAGGACGCCGCCGCCGGGCCGGACGACCGCGCCAGCGCGCCGAGCGGTCCGGCACGGGCACGGCGCCGTGCGGCAGCCGCTGCCTGGCAGGCGCTCGTGATCATCGACCACGGCAACGACCGTCAGGCCGCAGCCCTCATCGCGGCGGCCGGTGAGGTCCTCGACGCCCTCGCCAAGACGTCCGCCGCCCACACCCGCAAGCAACTCCAAGAGGCGGCGCGTGCTTTCGAGCGCGCCTCCCGTTCCCACGTACAGGCCGAGCGCGGGCACGACCGCGCCCTGCGCCAGGCCGCCCGCGACCTCATCTACGGCGGGCCTGCCCTGGGACGCGGCGAGGACGGCGCCACCACCGCCATGGTGATCGACATGGTCGCCTTCCTGGTCATCGCTGCCGCACACTGGCACGGCAAGAAGAACCACGCCCAGCAGGCCGCTGCCGCCCGCCAGGCCGCCGAACACCTGCGCACCGCCTACCAGTCCGCCGCCCAGCACCCCATGGCTGTCCTGCGCCACCGTGGCCGCCGCCTCTCCCAGCCGCTCCAGCGCCGCCAGGTGGCCCACCTGCGCCAGGCGATGCCGGAGCTGGCCGAGCAGATCCTGGCCGAGCCCGGCTGGCACGCGCTCGCCGGCACTCTCGCCGACGTCGAAGCCGCCGGCCACGAGCCCGCCGCCCTGCTCGCCGAGGCCGTCGCACGGCGCGAACTTGGCACCGCCGAGTCGGTCAGCGACGTCCTGGTCTGGCGGCTGCGCCGCCTGGCCGACCTGCCCGCGGATGCCTCCGCCATGCCCGAGGCCGACACCACCACGCCGCAGAGCCCCGGGCTGCCGAAGCAGCCATCCACCCGGCGCAACACCCGGCCCAGGAAGCCGAGATGATTCCTGAATCTGCAAGTTGCAGCAGGTCAGGGACCTGGGGCACTCTCCGTGTGGCCGATCAACGACGAAGAGGGGGACGAATGTTTCGACGACGCGCGGACCGCGAGTTCCGTGACGCCCAGCTCGCCGCCCAGGCGATGCTGCAGATGCACGCGATCTGGCAGGCACCCGACTTCGCCAGCCCGGCCGCCGAGCCCGCGCCGCCCGCCCACGGCGTGGGCATCCAGGAGGTGCCCGACTTCCCGCCGTCGGACCTTCGCGTGCCCTCCCGCCACGAGGTCGAGGGACTGATGATGCGCTGGGAGCAGCCACTCGTCATCGACGGCGAGGTACGCGAGTGCCCGCAGTGCGGCGCGTACCGGGACTGGATCGTCTTCAGCATGCGCGACGACACGATCTGGCTGCGCTGCCGTGCCGGCCACAACACCGCCGAGCCGCGTCTGGACCCGGCCTGGTACAACCGCAACTCCGGTCCGGTGGACCACTTCCACCCCACGCTGGACGACGGCCTGCGCCACCTGGGCCACTGATCCCCGTAACCCCTCCCCGCCGGCAGCGGATCGCGTGTCGGCCCCAGTCAGCCTGTCCGCTTCGCGCATCAAAGGGGTTCCGCATGCGTCGCCACACCACGACCGCTCGCGTCCTGACCACACTCGCCTCACTGGCCCTGACGGGCTGCTCCGACGACAGCTCCGGCTCCTCGGGGACTCCACGGGCGGCGGCCTCCTCGCCCCGCGGTGGAAGCGACGCCGCCGGGGCCACGCCACTGTCCTCGGCCGCGTTGGGTAAGCGACTCCTGACGGAGCAGGACCTGGGCGAGGGCTACGTACGCAAGGCAGAGCGCGCCCAGCACGACGACGATGTCTCGGTGATCGGCTGTCCCGCGCTGGCCAAGCTCGGCGGGGACGCGGCGGCCGGCGGAAGCCTCGCTTTCCCCCGCAAGGCGAAGGCCGCGTTCACGTACGGCGTCGGCGGCACCTCCGAGGTGAGCGAGGAGCTCTACAGCGACACCGCGACCAAGCTGTCCGACGGCGTCGGCCGGATCTTCGAGGCGATGGCCTCCTGCCCGAAGTACCAGGTCGTCTCGGGCAGCACCGCCATTAGTGGAGTACGCGCGGGTTCCTTCCATGCCCAGGTTGCGGGCGAAGCCCCATCTCGGCAGGTGAATTGGGGTCGTCTCGAGGTTCACTCGATGGCGTGAGATCTGCGCAGTAACTCGCAGAATCTGCGGGTAGAGGCCGTAATCTGCGGCCTCGTGTTAGATTCCGAAAGTCGCGTGCTGACGCTCGTGCGCTCAGCTCCGGACCCGGCGGGGGTGTCTCGGTTGAGACCGGGCTCGCGGACGTGGTCACGCTCCAACGGCGCCGCCAGGCCCGGATTTCGGTGCATGACGAGGAGAGTTTCTTCCTTGACACGCTGTCCGAGTACCAGTGGGCGCGCGACGCGGCGGGTCTGGCGCCGACGACGCTGGACGGGCTGATCAAGCCCGTGATCGAGGTCTGTGAGTTCTACGGCACGGTCCCGTGGCAGCTGACCTTTCGTGAGGTCGACCGCTACTTCGCCGGTCCGGGCAAGCGGGCACCGTCGACCCTGCGCGGCAAGATCAACAAGATCGACGACGTCGTACCGGCGGCCCTTGCGGGTGCGATCCAGCAGCGCCGTTGCGTCCGGGATCAGACGTCTCCCATCGGAGGCCAGCCGACTGTTCTTACTGCCGGTGCGCTGTCACGATGAAAACCTCGGGCTGGCACCACGGAGGGAGTCCGCTGTGCTCATCGCCACATGGAATCTAGAGAACTTCTTTCTTCCTGGTGGTAAGTTCGGGCCGCGAGACGCGGCGACATATGAGGCGAAGCTGGCCTCACTTGCCGCAGGCATCACGGAACTGAGCCCGGACCTCCTCGCAGTCCAGGAGGTCGGCGATCCGCAGGCACTCGACGAGTTGGCGGACCTGACCGGCGGCACTTGGCACAGAGCGCTCTCGGAGTATCCGGACGACCGCGGTACACGGGTCGGCTTCCTCAGCCGACTTCCACTCACAACTATCGCCGACACTGTTGCCTTTCACGAGCGGATGCGTCCCGTCCAGAGTGACGACTCATCGGTGCTGACGAGCCAAGCAGGTCGCGGTGTACTCGCGGTACGCGTCGAGCCCGATGGTGGCCCTCCGATTGATGCGGCAGTTTGCCATCTCAAGTCCAAGCTGCTCAGTTATCCCGGCGGCCGCTCTCACCCGCGCGACGAGGAGGAGCGTGCGCGGTTCGGCGGCTACGCCATGTTCCGGCGCACCGCGGAGGCGGTCGCCCTGCGGGCTCTGGCTAACCGGCTGCTCGAAGGCGACGGACGAGAGAAAACTGTAGTGGTATTGGGAGATCTCAACGACGGGGCCAGCGCGGCCACTTCACAGATTCTGTGCGGTCCATCGGGCTCCGAGCTAGGCACCGCCGGATTTAACCGCCCAGACCACGGCGATGGCTCCCGGCTGTGGAATCTGGCCCCGCTGATCCCGGCCGGGCGCCGTCATTCCCGTATCCATGCTGGACGGCCTGAACTCATCGACCACATCCTCGTCAGTCACCGGCTCGTGTTCGGTGTCGAGGCCGTCGGCACAGGAGTTTCCGATACGGCTCCCTACAGCCTGCCCTCGATTGACGATGACCCCTTAAGCCGCCGCGATGCTACGGAACCCGACCATGCTCCGGTGTGGGTGCGGCTCTATGCCTGAAGTCGTGATCACATGAACCCAGGTCCCGTGCACGGCTCATAGTCTCGGAAGGAGCCAGGTAATCCCCGTCAGGAAGCCCAGCCTGTTTGGGCAAGATTCAGCGCTTGATCCGACCACGGGCGGCAAGGACAGCGAGGCCGAGCAGGACGGGCTCAGCCATGCGGGAAGCCATTTCGGTGTACGTGCCGACCGTGGTGAGGTCCTGGCCGGACGAACGAAAGACCACCGAATTAATCACCACCCGCACGCCCTTTTCCCATCGTTCGCCGGTCAGGCGCTCGCTTAGTGGCCCGGTCGGATTGGCAGGGGCAGGGGTGTCGGTCGTGAGGTGGATCTGCTCGCCCTTCACCGTGCCTGAGGACTCCGGCTTCGGACTGTCGCTGGGTAGACCCCAGAGCATGAGGAGGAGAACCGTGCTGGCCATAGCCGCTATCAGCCACGCCAAGGCGCGCGAGGCACGCAGACCATAACCGGAAAGCAGCCAGTACACCCACAGCAGGCCGCGTTCCCCGACCGGCGTCCCACCATGTGCGGGGTCTCGGTCGTGGCGACGCATCTCCATCTCGCCGTAGTAGAAATCTGCTGCTCCGGGTTCGTCCTTGCCGTCTTCGAATGCCTTGCGTAACTGCCGGTAGGTTGCGGCCAGTACGCTGGGCGTTGGCGTGAGCTCAGCATCGGGATGGTGAGGCCCGGGGTGCCAACCGTGAGGCGAGCTACGATTGCTGTCTGTTAGAGCGCGCCAGTGGTGTTCCTCGGCCAGCGTGCGACGCCGGGTCCACCGCTGGGGCAAGACGCGACGACGAAATCCGCTAGGGGCGGTAGGGAAAACGCAGTGGCCTTCTAGCCGCAGTTGATCCAGATGCAAGGCACCGGAGAACAAGCAGGCACGCAAATCGACATTAGTCAAGACCAAGTGTGCGGCATCCACACTGCGAACTGAGGCAATACGCACCACGTCGCTGTTTCCTGCCAGGAGATCCTCCTTGATGAAGGAAGCCGAGCCGGTGGCAAAGGGCGTGGGATGGGCCGTGATGGCAACCGAGAACGAGAGCAGAGCGTCGCTGAGGTCCAATGTGGCATAGCGCAGACGCAGAGTTGCTTTCTCCTCCCATTGCGTCCGTACACAGCGCACCACCGTTGCTGCGATCTCCATCGTGACTGGTGTTCCGAACACGGCACCAGACAAGTCGACTTCTCGTCTGCAGGTCAGCGGACCGAAGTGCGGCAGCTGCGTGAATTCTGCCTCGCGAAAGCTAGCGTTCCCGACGAACACTGCTTGGTCGAACCGGGCAGAGTCGGCGAACACTGCCTCGTTGAAGCGAGAGTCACGGGAAAACGTTGCTCGACTGAACGTTGCGGCGCCGGAGAAAGTTGCCTTGCTGAACTCGGCAATCCCGTGGAACCTGGCGCCCGCGAATCCAGCGCGGCAGAATGTCGCGGCGATGCTCACGTCGCGTTCGAAGGTCACGTTGTCGAACGATGCGTCGTCGGAGAACGTGACCCCTTGGAACCGAGCAGCACCGAAGAGTTTGGCCCCACGGAAAATGGCGGGCCCCGTGAATACTGCCCCATCGAAACCGACGGTACCTATAAAGGTGGCGTGATCAAATCCTGCTGCACCAGCGAATTCCGCCTGCCTGAAACGGGCATCACTTTTGAACGCGGCGTGGCCGCCAAACCAGGCGTCGCCCCTGAACTTGGCATCGTCGAACGCGATGGCACCGGTGAACTTCGTCTGCTCGAATCCTGCAGTGATCTCGAAAATCGTGCGACAGAACGTTGCGGCGCCGGAGAATTCCGCACCGCGGAACCAGGCATCGCCAATGAACTTCACTTCCTCAAATCCGGCGATGCCGCCTACTTTCGCCCCACGGAAAACTGCGGTGTCACCGAACAAGACCCTGTCAAACAGGGCCTCATGTTCGAAGGTTGCCTTGTCGAACTCAGCACGACGGGTAAAGCATGCCCGGTCGAACTTGGCAGCGCCCTGGAACCTGGCCTGGTCGAATTCAGCCACACCCTTGAACGTCGCCCTGACGAAGCCTGCGGCGCCAGAGAACCGCGCACGGCGAAACCAAGCGTCACCCGAGAACACTGCCTCATCGAACTGAGCAGTACCCAGACGGGGTTGCCCCGTACGAGGCTCGGTGAGGGCACGCAGCAGATCGCCGAGGAGACTCTCAGTGAAGGGCGTGCCGCTATGGTCGATGTCAGCACCAGGAGCCAAGCCGGATAGATACGCGACACGATCGGGACCGGTGAGATGTGCCAGGCATGCGGTGTGTCCGGGGACCGTAATACCTCGGCAGCCGACCGGGTCGTCCTGAAGGCTGGCACCATTCCCGCAATGTGACCACCGCGGCGGTGTTGTTGACGGAGCTGAGGGTGCACCCATGACCAGCGGACTCCAGATGTAACGCATCAAGACCGCAGCGCGTGCGTTTCAAGGCGTCGCAGGCTGATCTGAGGCTAGGCCGACGACGACGACCTGTCCATGGACCTCTCGGGTGCAACTGCCCTAGGGGGATATGGCTGCCGACCGGCTGTGGCAACACCATCCGAAGCGACACACACGCCTGCCTGCTACGCGAACGCCTCGGTACCCGAATCCTGTACGAGACGAGAGGGAGGTCCCCGGTATGGCGTCCCACCTGCGCACCGGTGCCCCCGTCGCGGACAATGTACTGCCCGACCGGCTGTCTCGCGAACCACGGTGAACCCGCGCGGGACCACCACAGCCACCAGTTGACGTGCAGGTTCCGGCCCTCCAGCGCTCAGGATTCTGGGAACCTGCGCGCTTCCGACATGACCACCCAGGCGACCACCGCTCCCCAGCTCGGCGAGGAGCGGTGGAGCCAGCTGCTTACCTACTCCGTCGACGGACAGCGCAGCGTCGTCAAGCAGACGGCGATCCGCACCGGGACCGTGGTGGTCATCGTCGCCGGTTCCGGGTCACCAGCCCTCGTTGACGCCCACCTCGACAAGGCGCTGAACAAGGCACGTGCCCAGGGATGAGATCCCTACCCGGCGTGCAATGCATGGAAGGGCGCTCTCGGATGTGCACTTCGCACAATTCCGCCTCCGATGCGCCACCCATTCTTTGGCTGGGTGGTGGGACTGCTGCGCTGTTTGGCTTGTTCGCCTGGGTGTTCACCGGCAACCCGCGGTGGTGGCTGGTGGGCGTCATCTGCGGGGTGTGCGTGAGCCTCATCGCGTTCGGCATACGGACCATCTGCCGCAATCACGATGTCGGTTAGCGCGCCAACCACACCACGTGAGGCAGCACTCAACGGTGCCCCTGCCACTTCTGGCAGGGGCACAGTCATTTCGCCAGGCGTTGCTGAGCGGCTGCGTCTCCCCCGCACATACGACCACCGACTGCATGCGAGAAGATACCGATCATGAGTGAGTGGGGGGTAGCGCTGATCGCGGCAGGATCAGCGATTGCAGGCAGTGTCGTAACCGGCTGGCTCACGCGCAGTGCCGGACTTCGCCAAGCATCCGCGGCACAGCTGGCCGGCGAGGAACAGGCTGCTGCGGCACGGCACGCTGGGGAGAAGCAAGCCGAGGCCGTTCTAAAGACGGTGCAGCAGACACTGGAAGCGCAGGCCAGGAATCAGCAGATCGACGCTAAGCGCGAGGCGTACGTGGCCTTCCTGCAAGCCGCCCAGGCGCTCGTCGAAGACCGCAAGCGAGATCAGGGTTCCTTGGACGAAACGCTTCTGGCTGAGGCCGAGCGGGCTTATCAGGTACTGCGGTTGGAGGGCACCGACAATGTCACGGCGCATGCGCAGTTCTTGATACACGCGATCGACAACTCCTTGAGCGACCCTTCGGTGGGCGCGGCGGAGCTCGACCGTCACCTGTCCCACTACGTCACCGTGGCACAGCTCCACCTTCGAGAGCCGTGGCACTGGATGGGGAGAAGCCGCAATTCCTGGATCGCAGGCGGAACAACCGAGCCACCTGCCCCAATGCCCTGACCCGCACCATCTTCGTCTCGGAGTAGGAAGCGGACCCTTCACCTCCTCAGCCGTGGAGATGCCGCCGACGCGGCGGCCCGACACACGCCGGGGAGAGTCAGCGCATACGACGAAGGCCCAGCAGGCCAAACGGCCTGCCGGGCAACGCGGTTTGGTCAACGCTCCCTGCTGACACCGCGAACACCCTCCTCCCCTTCCCGTTTCCCGGGACCAGGGCGCTCCACCGTGATGAGGCGCTCGCGCCGTACGCGCACCTCGCTCAGCCGGTCCTCGCCGTCGAGGTAGACGAGCAGCTCAGCGTGGCCGGTGTGCAGGCGCCCGAGGGTCTCGGCCACATGGTGGCGCTGGGCGCATCCGGAGACGGTGTAGGCGTCGCCGGGCTCCAGTTCGGCCACGGTGTCGTCGAAGACCTCTCGCACCCGGTCCGTCCAGTCCGTGCTCTGCTCGCGCATGCGAGGCAGGGTCTGGATCTGCCGCAGGACCTCGGTCTCTTCCCAGTACCGTCGGCACGGTGCGCACGGCTGGGCGCCGGGCAGGGGACGGTCGAGCGGCCGACCGCAATGCGCCTTGCCGGAGACCGCGTCCCGGTAGTGGCCGGTGACGAGGCTGGCGCGGCCCTTCGGCGCCCACAGCACGGCATCATCGACGTGGCATGGGTCAGCCGCGGGCAAGTCCAGCTCCACGGCCCGCTTCGTGAAGGCCGCGAGAGCGTCGCTGAGTCGCGTGCAGTTAGCGCACGTGCGTCGCGCGGCGGAGCGGCGGTTATCGAGCGCCTTGCCGCAGTAGCCCAGCAGATGACCGGGGATCGGCCGGTGCGCCATGGCGCTCGCGCCGGTCCCAGCCGCGGGCCTGGCGTCCGGCTCGCCGCTGGAGGACGACGTGGTGAGGATGAGCCAGGCGCGCGTGCAGCTCTGGCACAGGGTGTGGGCCGTGTTCTCGCCGATGGGCTGAAGGTCGGGTGAGTGCGTGGCGCACACGGTCAGCGGCTGGGCGCCATTGAGCAGGACGCCGTAGTGGGCGGTGCCGTTCGTACGGCCGATGGCGAGCCGGATCAGCGGCAGGGACAAGGGACCTCCGTGAGGTAGGCGGCGGGGACAAGGCGGTCAGACGCGTACGGCGCACAGGCCGTCGTGGTCGGTGGCGACGGCGCAGCCGTCCTCGCAGGGGTGATGGGCGCGGGCCTGGGTGGTGTTGGCCCGTTCGTGACAGCTGATGCACCAGGCGGGCGCATGGGCGAGGTCGCGGTTGCGGGCGAGGAAGCCGATGGAGCCGCAGCGCTCGCAGCCCTGCGCGCCGGAAGCAGAAAGCGGGTTCGTGAAGGACACCTCCAAGGGCTGAGGCGGGAACGCCGGGGGGCGGCGGGGCTGGGGCGCGGCGGGGGC
>NZ_JBHYIG010000345.1:0-9537 GCF_042740015.1 Streptomyces sp. NPDC059037 | reverse complement strand
CGCCCTGCGGGCGCCGGGGGGTGGGCGGCCGCGCGCCCGCCCCCGGCCCCGGACACGCGCCCCCGCGCCCCCCGCGGCCCCCGACCACGACTTCTCGTACGGTCACGACGGTGAGCCCGGACGAGCGTCTGCCGCGGAGCAGTTCGGCCGCCTGCACCGCGTTGTCGACCTTGATGGCCAGCACCCCGAGGACACCGGCGTCGAGCCGGTCCCGGCGGCCCAGGCCGGCCCGGTCACCGGGGCGGTACGGGTTGTTGCTCACCAGTACGGCCTGGGGGGAGGTGATCCGCAGGGAGGCGCCCTGAACGGTGAGGCGGGAGCCGAGGTGATGGGTCAGGGCGTCCGGCAGCATCCGGAGGATGGTGTGGATCTTGTCGGCGCGGTACGCGGGACTCCGCACCACCTCCGCGTAGGCGCCGAACGAGACGTTGTTGACGAAGGTGCGCCCACCGATGCGACCGAGGTCGATGCGGAGTTCGACCCCGTCGGCGAGCGCGTCCAGACACGTGGACGGGTCCTCACGGTCCAGTCCCAGATCGAGGGCGAAGTGATTGCGGGTTCCGGCCGGCATCACCATGAAGGGGATGTCGTGCTCGGCCGCCACACCGGCGACGATGGCCTGTGTGCCGTCTCCGCCGGCGACGCCGAGGAGATCCGCGCCGTCCGTCACGGCGTCGCGCGCGAGCGCGGCCACGTCCTGAGGGTGCGCGGGGTCCAGCAACACGACCTGGGCGCCCAGGGCTTCGGCCTTCTCCTTGAGCCCGAACCTTTCCACCTTCCCGCCACCGGAACGCGGATTCATGATGAGGAACGGGCGCTCGGGCGGAGGGACGCGATATTCGGCCTGAGCCGTCTGCCCACCGTCCTCGCCGAGCGCGGCCCAGCCGGCGGAGCACGCCACGCCCCACAACGCGAGCACGACGGCCAGCACCCAGAACACGCCGACCGCCACGAACAGCGCGATCACGGCCGCCTGTACGGCCACGGCCAGGGCCAGCGCGAGCACCCTGATCAGACCCTTGCGGCTGAAGGCCCACCACAGCCCGGCCGCGCTGACGGCGAGTCCGATCAGCGCGACGGCGGCAAGTCCCAGACTCCTGAAGCCGGCGACCACCAGCGGAAGAACCACGGCGGCGACCGCCGCGGCGATCGCCAGCCGAGCCGCCCACCGAGCCGCCCACCGTGGCGCCGGACTGCCGCCGCTCATGCTTCCTCCGTAGCTCGTCGTTGCCCTACCGCGTGGTGGACGAGGACCCTGCGTCTTGCTCGTCGGGCATCCCCTCGCGCAGCTGCGGGCGCCGGGCAGCGGCCTTCTCGTCGACGGGCGGCGCGTCCGCTGCCGCGCCCTGCCGCAGGGAGACACCGAAGGCGAAGCCGGCCACCCAGGCAGCGATGAACCCGCTGCCGGCCAGGCCGAGCACGGTGCTGAGCACGAAGAAGGGCAGCGCCATCCCGTCGTTGAGGCCGCTCTCGACATTGAGGCCGCCGCGCACGAGCGAGGGGACACGCGGGCTGGAGACCGCGGTCTTGCCCAGAGCGGCGTCGGTCGGGGCCAGGATCCTCGCGACCAGCGCCGGCTCCCATACGGACAGTCCCGGCAGCAGGGGCCAGGCCGGCAGCCAGCCGGCCGGCCCCGATGGTCAGCGGAAGACCGCCGCTCATGGCGCCCTCCCCGGTCTGTCGTCATTGAAAGGCCAAACTGAAAGGCGAATTTCACCCCCATGATCAGACTCCGATCCGTCCATATCCGGCACCAACACGACGACCGGGTCCCCTGTCGTGGTCGCGGACGCGTCCCGGCCGATGCGGTCGGTCTCGGGGTGCGGATGTATCGCCAGGCACTCCGAATGGCGCACGCCGACATGCCGCACCCCCGGCAACCAGGACAAATGGAGAGAGCGGCAGCCACGCAGGCAGCGGCACCTCAACCCTGGAGGACGGATGACCAGCCCGCTGGAGCCATCGGACGTCCCCGCCTCGGAGGCTTCACCGTCGGACAGCAAGTCGCACGCGGCTGGTCCGGGCGGAATCGCGCGGAAGGTCGTCTCGGCCGTGCTGATCGTCCTTGCCTGCGTCCTGGTCCCCGTATCGGTGCTGACCGTCTGGGTGCACGACATCGTCCTCGACACGGACCGGTACGTCGAGACGGTCGAACCGCTCGCCTCCGACCCCGCGATCGAGGACGCCGCGCACAACCGAATCGTCCAGGCGGTGGACGTACGGGTCGACGGCAAACGGGCCACGGCCGAAATCGCGGCCTGGCTGCAGTCGCAGGGACTGCCGCCCCGCGCCGCCCAGGCGGTGAAGGGGCTGGCCCCTCAGCTGGACGCGGCTGTGACAGGTGCCGCGGACAAGGTGGCGACGCGCTTCGTCGAGAGCGACAGGTTCGAGAAGGTGTGGACCACCGCCAACCGGGAAGCCCATTCGGCGCTGGTCCACGCCCTGACCGGAAAGGGACGCGGGGCGGTCGGCGTCGACGACGGCACCGTGACCCTCGATGTCGGCGCCGCTGTCGAGGAGGTCAAGAAGGACCTCGTAGATGCCGGTGTGACACCGGCCGAGCACATCCCGGACGTCGACAAGAAGATGGTGCTCATCCAGTCCGACAAGCTCAAGAGCGTGCAGAGCGCCGGGCACGCACTCGACGTGGCCGGCACCTGGTTGCCCGCGCTGACGGTCGTCATCGGGGCGGCAGGCGTATTTCTCGCCTACCGACGCCGACGCGCTCTGGCGAAGACCGCCCTGGGTGCCGCGGTGGCCTGCCTGATCGTCGCCATCGTCCTGGTCGTCGCCCGCCGCTACTACCTGGACCATCTGCCCCCGCAGGTGCAGTCGGAGGCAGCCGCGGCAGCGATCTTCGACCACCTGCTGCACTTCCTGCGGGTCACGTTGCGCACCGTGATCGTGCTCGGCGTGATCATCGCTCTCGGCGCGTACTTCGTCGGACCCGGCCGAGGAGCCCACGCCGTACGGTCCGCCTCCGAGCGCACCGCCGACTCCGCGGCCCGATGGGCGGACACCCACCACATCCGTACCGGCCGTGCAGGCACCTGGACGGCGAAGAACCGGCGATGGGTCACGATCGGCGCCCTGCTGCTACTGGCCCTGGTGTTCGCCCTGTGGAACCACCCCACGGTCCTGACGGTGCTGCTGCTGGTGCTGATCCTCCTGGCGGTCCTCGCACTGATCGCCCTCCTCGCGGCGACCGGCCGAAGGACTCTGGCGGCCGGGTCCCCCGCGCCTGCGGGCCCGGGATCCGAACAGTGAGCACCCGTACGGCCTCGCACCACTGTGGGCGCCACGGGGCAGGGGCCAACACGCAGGGAGGCCCTCTGCCGGCACTTGGCCCGATTGCGTATCGCCGTTGTTGCGGATGTACTCGACGTTCTTCGCCTTGGTCCAGGCATATGGGCTGAGCTGCTCGTCGCCGCCTTGCTTGCCCAGTACGGAGCTGGAGGCGGCGTAGACCAGGCGGGCTTCGTGCTCCAAGCACAGACGGACGACTTCGCCTTCGGGTCATGGACGAGCTGATCGAGGAGAAGCTGATCCGCCTCTGCGGCCCGAAGCGCCGATGCCCGGCAGGCCAAGGTGGTGTGCGGGGGCGCAGGGTCAAGACCATGCAGTGGAGCGCTGCACTTGCCTGACGGTCGCCGCCACGGTCGAGACGACACTGCTGCAGCGGTGCCCCCGGTGATCGCCTGCGCTCTTGACACAGCGTTCTGGCTTCGGGGGTAGATCCATCATCCCCATGCGGGGAGGTGGCTGTCACCGTTCTCCGGAATGATCTTTACACCTGATGTGCACCTCTAGGCTTGCGGACGGATACAAAGCACGGATCTGACCTGGGAGTTGAAAGTGGCGCACGACGTTGCCGCACTGACGGCGGAACTTACGGACATGGCCGCGGCCGATCACCAGTCCGCCATCCATGCGAACAGCGACGACCCCGCCGAGCAGCTGGCCTGGAGACGGCTGACGGCCCGGCACGGTGACCGGCTCGGCGAGATCATGGATGAGTACGGCTGGCCGACGGCGGAACTCGTCGGCGAGGAGGCCGCACGCGCGGCATGGCTGATCGCTCAGCATGCCGACCGGCAGCTCGATGTGCAGCGTCGTGCCCTCCAGTTGATGCAGCAGGCGGTGGCGGCAGGCTCGGCCGGCCCCCGCGAGCTGGCCTTCCTGCGCGACCGAAAGCTGGTCAACGAGGGCTGCAAGCAGGTCTACGGCACCCAGATCGCCGGTGTGAAGGACGGGGCACCGGTTCCGTGGCCCTGTGCAGAGCCCGAGCGCATGGACGAACTCCGTGCCGAAGTCGGCATCGAGCCCTTCGATGAGTACGTCGCCAAGTTCTCCATGGCCTGACGCCCTGTTCCCAGTCGCGTCCGGTGGATCACCGCCCGGGCTCACCTGCCGTCGGGCGCCGAACACCGAGGCCCCGCCCGCACCTGCCCGGCGGGGGCCTCAGGGGCCGTCACGTGCCTCAGACGCCGTGTGTCACGGACGGCGGTTGGTGTCGTTGGCCAGGAGGGCGTCGCCGATGAGGCGGACTCCTCGGGACAGGCGGCCCAGTTGCTGGAGTTCGACGGCGTACATCCTGATGGAGTTCTCGATCAAGGACGCGGACACGCCCAGCGCGGGCAGTTCCGCCCGGCTGGTCTCCAGGGCGATCCGCGCCGTCCGCACCTCGTGCTGCAGCTGGAGCTGTGCGTGCCGGGCGAGCAGTGCGGGATGGCGGTTCAGCGTCGGATAAGTGCCGTACCGGGCCGGCAGCAGGTCCCGCAGCCAGCGCATCGCCGTGCGTTCCCAGTCCGGGGTGCCGGGCGCCTTGACCTGGCAGGGCCAGTCGGGGCTGAGCGTGATGGAGGCAGTCTGGCGCATTCTCGTCGCTTCCGAGTGGTGTCGAACTCTGATCGAGACGTTGTTGCGGCGGCCTCGGCCCAGGGGTTGACCGAGGCCGCCGTGAGCGCTCCGGTAGATCCGAAAGCCGGGACCGGGCACGGGCGGGACGTGAGGAGGAGGCGTCACACCGCGTGTCTGTTTCCGGGAGGGCTTGGGGTCGCCCTCCCTGGCGTCTGGTGATCCGGGGCGCTGGGCAAGTAAATATATATACCGTCGAGTACGCAAGGGCATGAAAAATTACATACGACGGTGAGGGCGAAAAGGTGAGAATGCCCAGCTCAAGACGGGGGGTGCGCGCCGAGCGGTGGGGGGACCGGCCTACAGGAAGAAACCGTGTTGGTCGGCGACCTGCTCGTAGCCTTCGAGGCGCGCCTGCGTCCGCTCAGGGTCCGCGTCGGCCATCGCCTGCAGCAGCGCCGCGGACAGCAGGCCGGGCGCCGCGTACGAGTCGAAGACGAGCCGGGACCCGGTGCCCGCGGTCAGCGTCACGTCCGCAGCGTCCGCCAGCGGCCCCAGGGTGGGATCGGTGATCAGCGCGGTACGGAGCCCCACGCTCCGCGCGGCCCGGAGCGCGCCCAGGGTCTCCTTGGCGTGCCGGGGCATGGCATAGGCCAGCATCCAGGTCCCGCCTGCCGCCCGGGACTGGAGCAGGGCGTCGTAGGCCACGCTGCCGCCACGGGTCACCAGGCGTACGTCGGGGTGGATACGCCGGGCCGCGTAGGCGAAGTACTCCGCCAGCGACACCGAGATCCGCAGGCCGAGTACCGTCAGCGGCACGGAACCGGCCAGCTCGCGCCCGATGTCCAGCGCCTGGTCGGTGTCGGCGAGCAGGCGACGTAGGTTCTGCAGGTTCTCGATCTCGGCGTCCACGGCCTCCTGCAGCGCGTTGCGCCGGAACTGGCCGCTGGCCCCCGGGGAGCCCGCGACCGCGCTCAGGGCGATCGGCTGGAGCGCGTCCCGCAGGGCGGGATAACCGCTGAACCCGAGGGAAACGGCGAAGCGGGTCACGGACGGCTGGCTGACACCGGCCCGTTCCGCCAGCTCCGTGATCGAGAGGAACGCGGCCTCGGTGAGGTGGTCGATCAGGTACTGGGCGATGCGCCGCTGCCCCGGGGACAGCCGACGGCCGTCGAACAGCGCACGGACCCGCTCGCCGGGGGCGCGCTCATGGTCCGGCGACTTCTCGCCCGGCGTGATGGCGGCCGCCTGGGCGCGTGCCTGCTGCCCGGATGACACCGACGGGCCTCCCTCTCATGTCACTCGTCACCCAACATAGCTCACCCCCTGTGGCCACCCCCTCCAGTCGCCCACCGCCGCCTGTGTCCGTGCGCCGTACCGAACAGCGGCGGGTTGAGGCGGGCGAAGGCCTCCCCGCGCTCGTGCGGGAAGTGCGGGTAGCGGGTAGAGGGCCGGGCGGTGGCCGGGCGCGGTTCACTGTCCATGCGGTGCGGATACAGTGCGCGCTTCGGCAGTTCTGGTTGCCTGAGGAGGGGAAGCGTGACCGACACCAGCGAAGCCCGATCCGCGGACGGTGCGGCGCATACAAGCGAGCAGAGCCGCCTGCGCCGGCTGATGCGCTACCTCCCTTTGATCGCCCCCGTCCTGCTGTGGACCGTCCCCTGCTGGGTGCTGCTGCACGCCGGCCAGCACTGGCCCCTCCCCGTGACGCTGGGCGGCACCGCCCTGTTCGTCCTCGGCCTGATCACCATGCCGCTCGCGATGATGCGCGGCCACGGCCGGCGGCAGCAGGACCGGGCGGCCATCCTCGGGGACACCCTCCTTGGGGCCGGCTGGACACTGTTCACCTGGTCCCTCCTCCTCGGCGTCCTGCTGCGCCCCGCCCTGACCGTGGCCGGCGTGGGCGACGGCCAGGACCGGGCCCGCATCGTCACCTGGGCGGTCCTCGGCACGGCCGCCGCACTGCTCGCCTGGGGGTACGCCGAGGCCCGCCGGGTGCCACGGGTGCGCCGGCTCGACGTACAACTCCCGCGCCTGGGAGCCGGATTGGACGGCACCCGCGTCGCCCTCATCACCGACACCCACTACGGCCCGCTCGACCGCGCCCACTGGTCGGCACGGGTCTGCGAGACGGTCAACACCCTGGACGCCGACCTGGTCTGCCACACCGGCGACATCGCGGACGGCACCGCCGAACGCCGCCGCGCCCAGGCCGCTCCGCTCGGCACCGTGCAAGCCACCCGGGCCCGGGTCTACGTCACCGGCAACCACGAGTACTACAGCCAGGCCCAGGGCTGGGTCGACCTCATGGACGAGCTGGGCTGGCAGCCGCTGCGCAACCGCCATCTGCTGCTCGAACGCGGCGGCGACACCCTCGTGGTCGCCGGCGTGGACGACGTCACCGCCGAGTCGTCCGGCCTGCCCGGCCACCGCGCCCACCTCGCCGGAGCCCTGCACGGCGCCGACCCCGAGCTGCCCGTCCTGCTCCTGGCCCACCAGCCCAAGTTCGTCGACAAGGCCGCGGCGGGCGGCGTCGACCTCCAGCTCTCCGGCCATACCCACGGCGGCCAGATCTGGCCCTTCCACCACCTCGTCCGCATCGACCAGCCCGCCCTCGCCGGCCTCAGCCGCCACGGCACCCGCACCCTCCTCTACACCAGCCGCGGCACCGGCTTCTGGGGCCCACCGTTCCGCGTCTTCGCCCCCAGCGAGATCACCCTGCTCGTACTCCGCTCCCCACAGCGACCCCCTACGCAGCCCCTATAGCTGCTCTCAGAGCGTGACGCCCTTGACGCGGGGGAAGGGCTTGGCGAGGCGCCAGTTCTCGTAGAAGCCCAGGAAGAGGCTCCACTCCGGGTTCACGGCCATCCAGTTCGCCAGAGGGACTGGACCGGTCGGCGTCGGCATGGTGGTCGTTCGTATCTCGGTGATGAAATCGTCGACCTCATGCGCCCCGGCACGCTGGGCCAACTGGAAGATGCCGATGGCCAGACTGCCGGAGACATAGGGGCCGAACAAGGCCCGCTTCGTGCGCAGGTAGGACCGTGCCGCCGATATCTGCTGGGCGGTCGGAGGATCGGAGATCGCGCCGAGGCCTGCGAAGCCCGGCCTCGGGTAGACCTTGCCGACCATGCCCTGAACCGTGGGATCAAACGTGAGCTTCCGCTTCTGGAAGTCGGCCACGATCGCGGGAGTCGCCTCCGCGGAGGCGGCGATCCGCGAATGCAGGAGCACTGAAGCGTCGTTGTCCGACACCTCCTTGGTCACCGTGGCCGTGATCTGTTCCTTGGTCCGGCCTTTCACATAGTCCTCGGGGTCCACGGTGACGCCTTCGCGCGAGAAGATCCCGACCTTGGTGATGACCAGCGTGCGCAGACCGCTGGCGGCCAGTACCTGGTTCACCGAGGAGAGGGCCGCCGCTGAGGTCGCACCGTCCGCGGTCCAGACGTGACTCCTGAATCCGGGGGTCCGGAAGCGCCCGGTTCCGTGGGCGATCACATCTGCGATGTAGGACCGGTTGGGCTCCGGAATGCCGGCCCAGATGTTCCGTCGCTGCGCGTCGTCCCGCCCTTTGATGAGGGCGTCGCGGATGGCCCATTCCGTCTGGAGAATCTTCTCGGCACGTTCCTGCGCCGTGCCGTGCAGGAAGATGTGATTGTCCTTGGCGTCGTTCCAGTCGTACGCGTGATTGCCAAGCCAGTGGCCGCCCGCGGCCATGTCGAAGACCAGGCGCCAGTTCTCGCCCTGCACCACTCGCTTGCCGACCAGGTAGAACGTGGCCCGCGCCCCTGCGGCGTTGAGGGCGTCGAGCACTCGGCCGGTGTTGCCGGCCGCGTCGGGCCCGTCGTCGTAGGTGAGCTCGAGCCGGGAGATCCGTGCCGGACGGCTCGACATGCTGGGCGGTGCCGTGGCCGCCCGACGGCCGGAATCGCCGTCGACCTCGGTCGTGAGGGTCGGGTAGGCGGCCCGCAGACCGCCCCAGCCCAGAGCCGCGACGGCCGAACCTGCCTCGGTTTCGGCCGGGTCGTGCGGTTGGGAGACGCGCGGGGCGCCGGCGCCGGCGCGGTGGTGCTGGACGACATGCACGAGTTCGTGGGCGAGCAGCCGTCGCCCCCGGTCGAGGTGCGGCTCGTAATGCCCGGGGGCGAAGAAGATGTCGGATCCTCCGGCGCATGCCGCCGCCGCTCCGTGGCGGCTCGTTCCGGCCGCGGACTCCGCATCGGTGTGCACCCGTACGTCACTGAAGTCGTGCCCTAGCGCGCGCTGGAACGTGGCGCGGACGTCAGGGTCGAGGCGCTGGCCTCGTGCGTCCGTGCCACGCCGGGTGCCGGATTCCCGGGCAGGGGCGCCTGCGGTGCCGGATTCCCGGGCGGGCGCGCCGAGTTGACGCCGCAGAGGAGGCTCGAACACGGCCATCACCACCGCACTCCCCCGCCTGCTGCTCTCCCTGGGCGTATGGCGCCACGACTGACCCTCACGCTAGCCAGCCCGCCGTCACCACCGCGTCACGTGCTCCGGCGCGGCTGCGGGCTGGCAGGCCGAGCGGGACCGGCCGCGCCCGGTAAGGCAGCAGGGCCCCGGGCCCCCCGGGGCGGGCCGGGCCGGGCCCCCCCGGGGGGGGCCCCCGGGGGGGGGGGGGGGGGGAGGGTGGTGGTGTGTGTTTAAAAAAAAACACGGCCC
>NZ_JBHYIG010000344.1:0-9591 GCF_042740015.1 Streptomyces sp. NPDC059037 | reverse complement strand
GGCGCCTCGCGGCTGCCACCCCTGATGCCTACGAGCCTGACCTCGCAGGGGCGTTGAACAACCTGGCGATCGACTTCGGGGCCGCGGGGCGGCGGGTGGAGGCGCTGGCAGCCTGCGAGGAGGCCACCGCCGTGTACCGGCGTCTTGTGGTGGTCAACCCCGACGTCTATGAGCCCGACCTCGCCACGTCGTTGAACAACCTGTCGGTTCGCTATGGGGCGGTGGGGCGGCGCGCGGAGGGTGTGATCGCCATTGAGCAGGCCACCGAGATCCGGCGGCGGCTGGCAGCTGCCAACCCTGATGCCTACGAGCACGACCTCGCCGGGTCATTGAACAATCTGGCGATCCGCTATGGGGAGGTGGGCCGGCGGGCGGAGGCGCTGACGGCCAGCGAGGAGGCCACCGCCGTGTACCGGCGGCTTGCGGCGGACAATCCCGATGCGTACGAGCCTGACCTCGCCGCCTCGTTGAACAACCTGTCGGTCGACTATGGGGCGGTGGGGCGGGCTGAAGGCCTGGTCGCCATTGAGGAAGCCACCGAGATCCGGCGGCGGCTGGCAGCTGCCAACCCTGATGCCTACGAGCCCGATCTCGCCGGGTCGTTGAACAACCTGGCGACCCGCTATGGGGAGGCGGGGCGTCGGGCGGAGGCACTGGCAGCCAGCGAGGAGGCCACCGCCGTGTACCGGCGGCTTGTGGTGGCCAACCCCGATGACCCCGACGCCTACGAGCCCGATCTCGCCGCGTCGTTGAACAACCTGTCGGTTCACTATGGGGAGGCGGGGCGGCTGGCCGAGGGTTTGAGCGCCATCGAGGAATCCACGGCGATCCGACGGCGGCTTGCAGCGGACAATCCCGATGCCTACGAACCCGACCTCGCCATGTCGTTGAACAACCTGTCGATCCGCTACGAGGCGGTGGGGCGGCGGGCTGATGGCTTGAGCGCCATTGGGGAGGCCATCGCGATCCGGCGGCGGCTTGCAGCGGACAATCCCGATGCCTACGAACCCGACCTCGCCACCTCCCTATGGGCAACCGCCTGGGTCTTGGTCGGCGGGCCGGAGGACCTCTCCCGCGCGCTGGAAGCAGCGACCGAGTCAGTGGAGATATTCACCAAGCTGGCCGAGTGCATGCCCGCCGCCTATCGTGCCCGTTTACGCGCGGCGCAAGGCACACGCAACGACGTCCTCAAGGCCATGGGCCGCGCCCAACAGGCCGCCTACCGTGACATCTTGCAGGCGGCGAAAGGCACACAAGCCGACGCGCCGGAGGCCGAGCGCCGCCCCCAAGAAGCCGCGGACCCGCCACGACGACGGCTCGACGGCGAGGCCCCGGGAACTCCTCTCTGATCCCCCCACCGCCCCGTCAGCTGCACAGCTTTCAGAGCCCCGCCGCCGGAACCCGCGCCGACAGGAACCGCGTCCTGCGCCGCAGCCGGAACCCCAGTGACTCGTACAACCGGATGGCGTCGGTATTGCGCGCCGACGTGTGGAGGAACGGGATCTCGTCGCGGGCCCGGATGCCGGCGGCCACCGCGAGGACGAGGCGGGAGGCCAGGCCCTCGCCGCGGTGGGCCGGGTCGGTGCAGACCGCGCTGATCTCCGTCCAGCCCGGCGGATGCAGCCGCTCCCCGGCCATGGCGATGAGGGCGCCGCCCCGGCGTATGCCCAGGTAGGTGCCGAGTTCCACGGTGCGGGGCAGGAACGGGCCCGGCTGGGTGCGTTCGACCAGGTCCAGCATTTCGGGTACGTCGGAGGAGCCGAGGCGGACCGCTTCCGGATCCGGCGCGGGGGCCACCGAATCGTCGACCAGCTGGACGCCCTCCATGTCGAACGTGACCTCCCATCCCTCGGGCAGCGGCGCCCGGACACCGGGCAGCGGCACCTCGGCGCCCGGCCCGGCGAGGCGGGCCAGGTCGGTCCAGTCGTCGGGGCCGGGATCGTCGGGCATGGCCAGCCAAGGAGACACGTCGAGCTGGTACCGCAGGACCCGGCCGCGGCGCTCGGCGAAACGGGCGTGGGGTCCGGCGAGCGCTCCGTAGGCCGGGTTGTCCAACGGGTGGGCGACCGCTTCCGGCGGGCGTTCGGGGTGCGTGAGGTCGGGGCGGACGGTGGTCACGCGCTCACCTCGATCACGATCTTCCCGCGGGCGTGGCCGCTCTCCACGGCCCGCAGCGCCTCGTCGGCGCGGTCGAGCGGGTACGTCGCCGACACCTCGGTCCGCAGTACGCCGTCGACGGCGAGCCGCGCAACCGCGTCAAGGACCTCGCTGGTCCGGGCCCGTGCGACCGGCGCCCCGCCCAGTTCGGCGATCGTCTCCTTGGCCGCCGCCGTGATCAGCTTCGAGCGGTCGGTCAGGAGCGGGGCGACGGCCACCACGTCGTCGCCGCCGACCAGGTCGAAGACCGCGTCCACCTGCCCGCCCGGCGCCGCCGCCCGAACCCGTTCCGCCAGATCGGGACCCGGCGTCACGTGGATCGCGCCCAGGGACTCGACGAACTCCTTCTTGCCCGCGCTCGCCGTGCCGACGACCCGGATGCCGAAGTGCCGCGCCAACTGCGCCGCGGCCACCCCGACCCCGCCGCCGACCCCGGTGATCAGGAGCGTCGCCCCTGCGGGCAGGCCGAGCTGGCGCACACCGTCGTACGCCGTCGCCGCCGCGACCGGCAGCGCGGCGGCCTCCGTGAACGTCAGGCCCTCCGGCTTGTGCGCGGCGATCGATACGGGGATGAGCGTGTGCTCGGCGTACCCGCCCGTGACCGGGTTGCCGAACACCGTGTCACCGACGGCGAATCCCTCGACGCCTTCGCCCACCCGCTCGACCACACCGGCGACCTCGCTGCCGAGCACCTCGGGGAACGCGGCGGGCGGCGACCCCGGCCGCCGCTTGCCTGCCCGCAGCTTCCAGTCGACGGGATTGACCCCGGCCGCCCGTACCGCGACGAGGAGTTGACCGGGGCCGGGCTCCGGGGGCGCCTGCTCGACGAAGGCCTCCACTTCAGGACCGCCGTGCCGGGTGAATACGTACGCCTTGGACATGTGCTCCCTCGCTCTGAGCTCTGAGCTCTGAATCGACGCAGGCCCTGTGAGTGCCCACCTTGGACGACCGCCATGATCGCCCCGCTATTCCTGGTGCGGGGGAGCGTTCATGAGGTCGCAATGAGGGGCGGGCACGGCTTCCCGCGGAGCCGACGCGGAGCCGACGCGGAGCCGACCGGTCAAAAACTGAACGCCTCACCAAGTTTTGCTTTCCCGACCCTTGACCTTCAGTGTTCAACCAATCAAGACTCTGGCCCCACAGACCCGCACTGGAGCGGATGGCGCGTTCAGGTCTTGGCGCCGCCGGCCAGTTCGGCGTGCCACGAGCCGCGTTCAGGAGGCCATTTCGCCATGCCTGCCAGCACCCGTCGTGAACTTCTGAAGCAACTGGGTGGCACCGCCGCCACGTTCGCCTTCGTGGCCGCCGCAGGGCCGGCGGCCACGGCCGTGCCCGCATCCGCGGCCGGCGAGGCCGTCGGCTCCCCGGGCGCGGCCGCCGCCACGCGCCGCGTCCGGGGGATCGTCGCCCGCCTCACCCTCGACGAGAAGATCAGCCTGGTCCACGGCGCCACCGACCCCCGCAGACTCGGGCAGGCGGGCTATCTGCCGGGCATCGAGCGCCTCGGCATACCGGAGCTGCGCCTGTCCGACGGTCCGGCGGGCGTGAACGTCACCAAGTCCGCGACCGGACTCCCGCCCGTCTCGACACTCGGCTCCTCCTTCAACCTCGAACTCGCCCGCGAGTACGGGGCGGTGATGGGCCGCGAGGGCCGCACCCTGGAGATGGACGTCCTGCTGGCCCCGCAGATCGAGCTCTCCCGCACCCCGTTCTTCAGCCGCAACAAGGACCAGTCGGGCGAGGACCCGTACCTCAACGGCCTGATCGGCGCCGCGCAGGTCGAGGGCGTGCAGGCGCAGGGCATGCTCGCCCAGGCCAAGCACTTCCTCGCCAACAACCAGCGCCTGCACGAGTTCGACCGCGAGAAGCCGGAGAATTCGTACGACTTCATCGTCGACGACCGCACCCTGCACGAGCTGTACCTGCCCGCCTTCGAGGCCGTCGTCCGCGCCGGCGTCTCCTCGGTGATGTCGGCGTACAACCACCTCAACGGCAAGTGGAACTCCGAGCAGAGCACCACCCTCACCGACATCCTCCGCGGCGAACTCGGTTTCAAGGGCTTCGTCACATCCGACTGGGGCGCCACCCACTCCACGGCCGCGCTCGAAGCCGGCCAGGACATGCAGATGTGGGACGGCTCGTTCTACGGCGAGCCGCTGAAGAAGGCGATCAAGGACGGCTCCATCCCCGAGGCCGCCCTGGACACCGCGGTCTCCCGCATCCTGGGCCGGTACGACGCCTTCGGCATGCTCGACGGCAGCCGGGTCTCCGCCCGAAAGCGGATCGACGTCGAGGCCGGCGCCCGCGTGGCCCGCGAAGTCGCGGTCCAGGGCGCGGTGTTGCTGGCCAACGAAGGCGGACTCCCGCTGTCGCCCGCCGCCTTGCGCGACCTCGCACTGATCGGCCCGACCGCGGGCCAGGTCGCGACATCGGTCTCGGGCGAGCGCGCGTACGGCTTCGAGGAGCGCCTGGTCAGCCCGCTGGACGCACTGCGCCGCACGACAGGGCGGAAGATCGCGTACGAGGTTGGAGTCGACCTCACGGGCACGGCTGTCCCCGCGTCCGCGTTCCCCGAGGGCCTGGCCCGCAAGGGCGGCGGCACGGACAAGAAGGTCGACTTCGTCGGCTCCGAAGGGCTTCCGGTCGGCACGACGGCCGAGTGGACCGGCACCTTCGTGCCGCCCACGACGGGCGAGTACGCGCTCAAGATCCAGGGCTGGGGCGCGGCGGTCTCGCTGAGCCTGGACGGCGAGGAACTGACGACCGCGGCGGGCGCCCGTGACAGCTTCGCGCGCAAGTGGTCCTCGATCGTCCCGACCACGGACGGCCTCGACAACGGCCAGGCCGATCCTGTGGAGCTCACCGGCGGCAGGTCGTACAAGGTCGTGGTCAAGGCGACCGGCTGGGCGGCGACCATCGCCGAACGGGGCAAGGTCCAGGTGCGGTTCGCGTGGGTGACGCCTGAGCAGCGCGCCGCGTCCATCACCGCGGCGGCTCGCCTCGCCCGGCGCGTGCACACCCCGGTCGTCTTCGCCTTCAACGGCTCGGGCGGCTCGGTGGGCGGCAGCGGCGACTTCACCACGCTGACGCTCCCCGCCCGCCAAGACGAGCTGATCACGGCGGTCGCCAAGGCCAACCCGCGTACGGTCGTCGTCCTCACCACGGGCTGCCCGGCGACGATGCCGTGGAGGAATGCGGTCGACGCGATCCTGCACACGGGTTACGTCGGCCAGGAGGGCGGCTGGTCCACCGCCGACCTGCTCACCGGCCGCGCGAACCCGGGCGGCAAGGCCACGGTGACCTGGCCGAAGAAGGACGCGGACCACCCCACTCTCGACCCCGCACACCCGGAGCGCTACTACGGCGTCGACGGAGTGGTCACGTACAGCGAAGGCATCTTCACCGGTTACCGAGGCTTCGACAAGGCGGCCATCGAGCCCCTGTTCCCCTTCGGACACGGCCTGTCCTACACGGAGTTCGGCTACAGCCGCCTCTCCGTGCGCCGCGCGGGCGCGGGCTACGAGGTGTCGTTCACGGTGACCAACCGGGGCCGCCGCGAGGGCGCGGAGGTGCCCCAGCTGTACATGGGAGCGCCGCGCGGCACGGCCGTCGAGATGGCGGTGAAGACGCTGGCGGCCTTCGACCGAGTGGAGCTGCGGCCCGGGCAGTCGCGCCGGGTCACGCTGCGAGTGGACGAGCGCCAACTGTCGTACTGGGACACGGAAGCCGCCCGGTGGGTGCGTCCCGAGGGCCGCCGCGCGGTGTACGTGGGGTCGTCGTCACGGGACATCAGGCTGACGGGGGTGGCGAGTTGAACGCCTGACCCGACGTTCCGGTCGCCGGCGGGGAGTGCTTGAGTCTCCAGTGGGGGGAGACACCAAGGTGGGGGACATGGACGGCGACACGCTCTGCTCGATCGGTGATCTGGCCCGGCGGACCGGTCTGACGGTCAAGACGGTCAGGTTCTACTCCGACGAGGGGATCGTGCCGCCCGCCGGCCGCAGCCCGTCCGGCTACCGCCTGTACGGCACCGACGCCGTCGCCCGCCTCGGCCTCGTACGCACCCTGCGCGAACTGGGCGTCGACCTCGCCTCGATCAGGAAGGTCGTGGACCGGGAGGTCTCGCTGCCCGAGGCCGCCGCGGCGCACGCCGACGCCCTCGACGTGCAGATCCGCGTGCTGCGCCTGCGGCGTGCGGTGCTCACAGCAGTGGCCAAGAGGGGCTCCACCCCAGAGGAGTTGGACCTCATGCACCAGTTGGCCAAGCTCTCCGAGGCCGAACGTCGACGCCTGGTCGACGACTTCCTCGGGTCTGTCTTCGACGGACTGCGTGACCACCCCGCCTTCGCGGCGGTCGTCCGCTCGATGACCCCCGAGCTGCCCGAGAGCCCCGAAGCCGAACAGGTCGAGGCGTGGGTGGAGCTCGCCGAACTGTTCCAGGACACGGATTTCCGCTCCACCATGCGGGGAATGGCCCGCGACCTGGCGACCGACCGGGCCCCCGACGACACCACGGGCCTGCCCCGCATCCTCGCCGATGCCGTCCGTGCGCAGGTCGCCCCGGCTCTGACGGTCGGCATCGACCCGGCATCGCCCGAGGCCGATCCGATCGTGTCGGCGCTCACGGCGCACTATGCCCACATCGTCGGGCTGCCCGACGACCTCGCCCTCCAGCGGCGGTTGGCGGCTCGCCTGGAAGGTATGGGCGACCCCCGCAGGGACCGCTATCTGCAACTGCTCGCCGTGATCAACGGATGGCCCGCCCCGGAGAGTCTGGCACCGCCGCTCGCCTGGATCGTGCGGGCGCTGCGGGTCCGGATGCGTTGATGGCACCCACGGACCTGACCGAGGCCGGACCGCGACGGCTGACCGCCGGCTGCGCACGGTCGGCGGCGACCTCGCGCCCGAAGGGCAGGCCGCGGAGACGATGTCCTGGCTCAGCAGCGTCGACATGGCGGGCGGCGCGATCGGAGCGGCCGTGTTCGCGCACGTCGCGGTCGCGGAGGGGAGCAGGAGCGCGCTGCTGCTGATACCGGCGGTCCTCTGCCTCGCCGCGGTGATCGGTTGGAGTACCCGGGAGCGCGGCCGAGCCCTCAGCCCCGCCCCTCGGCAAACCGGCGCTTGAGGCCCGGCTGTCACATTCGGGAGTGCTGTCCGGTCTGAGCGGGTGAACCTGACAGCCATGCGGGACCCGGCATCGCCGGGCCCGCACTCCCTTCGGAGGTTGCCACCCGTGACGAACCCGATCCTGGTGACGGGCGCCGACGACAGGCTCGGCGGCGGCCGTGGACCGCTCCGCGCCGGTCTTGTGTTCCTGGGCGCGGCGCAGTTCATCGTCGGATGCTGGGCGCTGTTCTTCCCCCGCTCGTTCTTCGACATCCCCTGGGTGGGCATGCGGATGTCGTACAACGCCCATCTGATGATGGACTTCGGCGCCATGAGCCTGGCCATCTCGGTGCTCCTATGCGTCGGCGCCGTCACCATGCGCCAGACCATGGTCCGCACCGCCCTCGCGGTGTATCTCGTCTTCGCCGCGGCGCACCTGGTCATCCACATTCAGCTGCTGCACCACCTCACGCCCGGCCAACGCGGGCCGGTCCTTGCCGCGTTGACGACGGCGGTCGTGATTCCGGTGGTGCTTTTCGTGCTCACGGGCCGGGCCTGGCGGGGGAGCGGCAGCGGCAACAGGCTCTAGAGCCTGTCCGATGGGTCCTGCCGGGGTCGCGGGCCCTGGCACGCACATCTGCCGCGTTGTCGTCGGTTGCCAACGCTCCGCGTTGACGCCCTCCTCCGCCTTGCAGCTGCACGCACCAGGGCCCGCTCGTCCCTGGTGAATCGGCGCCCGGCGTTGAAGGCCGGCCGGACCCATCGGACAGGCTCTAGCCAGGTCCTGGCGGGCTCGGCTGTTTCGGGCTCGGTCGAAACCCCTGGGGCGCATCGCCCGGCTTCCGTAACTTCCTGGCTCGTAAGAGGTCACGAAGTACGGGGGAAGACCTGATGCGCAGAATTGTCGCGCGGCTCGGGGCGGTGCCCGCCGCCCTGGTCGTACTCGCCGCCTGCGGCGGACCACAGGGATCACCACACGGCGGCGCGCCCGCCGGCCGCCTCGAACGGCTCACCGCCACCCAGGAGGCCAAGCTCGACCGGGCCGAGGAACTGCTCATCCAGCGCTGCATGAAGCGCCAGGACCTGACGTACTGGCCCGACCGTCTGCGCACGCCGGACGAGCGGAAGAACGTCCGCCTCGTCCTCGACGACACCCGCTGGGCGCGCAAGTACGGCTACGGCGGCGCGCTCCACCGGCGGACGCAGCAGGAGCGGAAGAAGGATCCCAACTCCGCCTACCAGCGGGGACTTTCCGAGCGTGAACAGCAGCGATGGGACCGGGCCTTCTTCGGCGACGAGGACAGCCGCAGCGTCAGCGCGCCGGTGCCGACAGGGGGTCGCGTCAGCACTTCGCTCGGCGGCTGCCTCGCGCAGGGGCAGGACATCCTGTACGGCGGTCTGCCGCGGTGGTTCCGCGTCAGCAAGGTCGCCGAGAACCTCACCGGCCTCTACGCCGATGACCTCAAACGGGACCGACGGTTCAGGGACGCGGTGCACAAGTGGTCGCGCTGCATGCGCGGCGAGGGGCACGACTACGCCACCCCCGAAAAGATCCGTGACCGGCTTCCGGAGCTCAACGAACGACTGTCTCCGGATCGCGCACACGCCGCGGAGGTACGCCTCGCCGTGGCCGAGGCGCAGTGCGCACGCTCCAGCGAACTCGGGCGCACCGCCCGCGAGTTGGAGCGGAAATATCGCGACAAGGCCATCGGTGCACGGTACCGGGCCGACGTCGACACCTATCTGCGACTCCAGCACCGGGCGCTGACCACGGCCGACACGGTGCTCGCAGACCGCGGCTGACCAAGCCGTATCCGGCAACTCGACAAGGAGAGGTACAACCATGCGCAAGTCCATCGCGGCCGTCATCACGGCCGGATTCCTGAGCCTCGGGGCCTTCGCGCCCTCGGCGCTCGCCAAGACCGCCGCCCCCTCGGGCGACGTGGACACCAAGGTGACGCACTGCAACAAGGTCTGGCCGGAGGCCAACAAGGGGTACGTCTACGCGTACGACCGCACCGACTGCAAGGGCTACGTGGGCAAGTCCAAGCGTGACGACGCCAAGTACTCCAGGACGAGCAACAACAAGGCGACATCGGTGCTCAACAAGGGCACCGGGAGGTACGACACGGTCGTCTTCTACGACGGCGCCAACTACACGGGCGGCGAGGCCTGCCTGAAGCGGGGCGAGAAGTTCGCCGACGACCTCCGCGACAACAAGCTGTCCAACGGGCAGAAGGCCAACAACCAGTTCAGCTCCCACCGGTGGGTCCACGACACCGTGAGGTGCAACGCGCTGACCTGATGGGCCGGCCCTCGGAGCCGGGA
>NZ_JBHYIG010000343.1:0-9596 GCF_042740015.1 Streptomyces sp. NPDC059037 | reverse complement strand
GTCCAGGACGGTACGTGACTCGTCGGCGGAGAAGGTGCGCAGGCCGAGGCGGTAGGAGAGGTAGGTCTCCAGGCCCTTGAGCTTGCCGGATTCGATGCGCTGGCTGGAGAGCAGCAGGTGGACGCCGATGGAGCGGCCGATGCGGCCGATGGACAGGAACAGGTCGATGAAGTCGGGCTTGGCGGTGAGGAGTTCACCGAATTCGTCGATGACGACGAACAGGTGGGGCAGCGCCTCCAGGCCGAGCTCGGGCTGCTGGGCGCGCAGGGCGGCGTAGTGGCCGATGTCGGCGACGTTGCCCGCGTCCTTGAGGACCTGCTGGCGGCGCTTGACCTCGCCGGCCAGGCTGGTGTGGACGCGCTCGACGAGTCCGGCCTGGTTCTCCAGGTTGGTGATGACACCGGCGACGTGCGGGAGGTGGGTGAAGGGGGCGAAGGTGGCGCCGCCCTTGTAGTCGACCAGGACGAGGGCGAGGTCTTCGGGGGAGTGGGTGGCGGTGAGGGCCAGGACGAGGGTGCGCAGGAGTTCGCTCTTGCCGGAGCCGGTGGCGCCGACGCACAGTCCGTGCGGGCCCATGCCCAGTTCGGAGGACTCCTTGAGGTCCAACAGGACTGGCTCGTGGCGGTCGTTGAGACCGATGGGTACGCGCAGGAAGTCGCGCTCGCCGCGTGGCGCCCACAGCCGTTCGAGGTCGAGGGCGGCCGGGTCGTCGATGCCGAGGAGGGTGGGGAAGTCGACGGGGCCGGAGATCGGGGTGCCCTCGGCGGCGGATTCGGCCGACAGGCGCAGCGGGGCGAGCAGGCGGGCCAGGCCTTCGGCGCCGGCGATGCTCATCGGATCTGCGGTGCCGTGGCCGGGCAGCGCGTCGGGGGTACGCAGGTCCTCGACGCTCACCTCGTCGCCGTCGACGGTGATGCGTACGGACACCTGGTCGGGTTCGTGGACCTGCTGTTCGAGCAGGTGGAGCACGGTCACGCCCATGGCGGTGAGGTCGACGGCCGTGTCCGGGCGGGGGAGTTCGGTGGCGGTGCGGCCGTGGCAGTCGCTGACGACAAGGAGCCGGTCGTTCATCCGCAGGGCGTTCTTGTCGGACAGGCCGCGGCGTACTTCGGCGGCGTAGGAGGAACGGCGGCGCAGATCCGGGGCGCACTGCCGGGCGAGCTGGTCCAGGCTCGGTGCGATCCGCCGCGCGGCGAGGGGCCCGTCGTCCTGTTGGGGGTCGAGGATGTGGGGCAGCCACTTCGCCCACTCCCACGCGTCCAGGCGTTCGCCGGGCACGCCGAGCGCGATGGCGACGTCGTCCGGCGCGTGGGTCACGGCGGCCTGGATCAGCAGGGCGCGCGCGACGCGCAGGACGCCGTCCCGCTCGCCGATGACGCTGACATTGCCCGCGCGGTCCAGCGGCGCCAGGAGAGGGAAGTCGGTCGCGGTGGTGAACCGGTGCTGCAACGCCCGCGCCTCGTTGAGCATGAACGGATCGGGCGGGGTCAGCACACCGCTGCCCGAGTTCTGCCCGATGGCCAGAGCCTGGACGGGTACGTCGCCGGTGCCGAGCCGCACGCGCAGGAAGTCCGCGTCAAGCCGGCGCCGCTCCCACAGCCGCGCCGGGTCACGGACCAGGTCGTACAGCGCCGTCGGCGGCGGATTGAGGATCCGTGCCTGTTGCCGCAACTCCCGCTCCATGGCGCCCAGTTCCTCGCGCTGTTCCTCGACGTACTCGAGATAGCGCTCGCGCTGGGTACGCCGGGTGCGCTGGGCCTTGCCGCGCTGGGACAGGAAGAGGGCGACCGCGCCGAGCAGGGCGAAGACCAGGACGATCGCGCCGACGGCGGCGAACTGGCTGTTGCGGATGACGGTCATCATCACGACCGAGCCCATGACACCCGCCATCGGCAGCAGCGCGGTGGCCGCGTTGCCCATCTTGCCCTCGGGCAGATTGGGCGGCGGCTCGATGGTGCGCTCCGGCGGGGCGGCCAGGGGCCGGGTGGAGCGGGCCGGGCGGTGGATGAGGCGGTGGGTCATCGCACCCGCACCGCCCGCCCCATCGCCTCGGCGGCCAGCTGGACGGCGGCGTCGCGGGAGTTCTGGCCGAGCATGCCGGTGTGGATGGGGCCTCCTTGGGCCAGATGACGGTCGTAGGCCAGGGGCACCACGGCCACCCCGGTCTCGCGCAGATGCGCGGCGGCCGTCTTCAGATCGAGCGTCGTGTCGGGGGAGTTGGCGGAGAGCGCGACCACGGTGGTGGCCAGGGCCGAGTGCGGCAGCTGGGCCAGCCAGTCCAGGACCACGCGGGTGCCGCCGACGCCCTCGGCGGTCATCGGGGCGACCACCACGCGGGCGTGGGCGGTGTCCATCGCGGTGCGGGCCACCTCGCCGGGCAGCGTCTCGCAGTCGACCACGGTGACGGCGAAGTAGCGACGCAGCGCGAGGGTGACGGTGCGATAGGTGGGTACGTCGAGCGGCGCGCCGACCCTGCCTTGGCTCGCGGGCAGCAGCCAGCCGCCGTCGGTGACCGGCACCAGGTAGCCGGTGACGTCGGTGAGTTGCATGGCCGGGCTGAGGAGGGGGGCCAGGTCCGCGCAGGCCCAGCGCACCGTCTCCGCGCCGAGGCGGACCGGCAGGGTGCCGAGCGCGGCGTCGGCTTCCAGGGCGAGGACGGGGTCGTGCCGGTAGTGGTTGAACGTCCGGGCCAGCAGCGCGGAGACGGTGGACTTGCCGACCCCGCCGCGGATGGAGGTCACGGCGATGACGCGGCCGGTGGTGACCGGCTGCTGCACCTCGCGGGCGAGCCGGGTCTGCTCGGCGACCTCCTGCCCGGCCGACGCGGTGAGTTTGCGCAGCGAGCGTCCGGTGCGCCGGACCGCGGAGTCGCCGTGCTGGGGGATGCCCAGGGCACGGGCCAGGCGGGGGTCGATGGTGGGCACGGACTCGGGGGTGGGCATCGAGACACGCGGGTCGCGGGCGCCGCCGCGTACGGTCGGAGCCGTTGGCTGAGGGGTCGGCCGTGGGTTTGCGGGTGCTTCACTCTCCGCTCTCGTCGCCAGGCGCAGCGCGGCGGCTTCGGCGGACTCCGCGGAGGCGGCTCCCAGCTCCCGCAGCACGTCGCGCTGCCAATCCGATCCGCTGTCAGACATGGACGGCTTCCCTACGCGAAGGTGTCGAGCAGACGCCCGTACACACCGAACACCCCGATGACGAGCGGCAGCAGCGCGATCACACCCACCGACTCCAGTACGTCACCGAAGCGACGAAGCCGCACCCGCACATGCTCGGCGGGCTGCACCGCAAGCACCACCAGCGGAACCAGAGCCAGCCCGGCCAGCACGCCGAGGGGCCCAACGGCCGCCGACCGCTCAAGCCACACCACCACCAACGCCACCGCGACGACCGCGGCGGCGACGAACAGCCCCACCACCTCGGCGACCAACGGAAAGGCCCGCGCCCGCAACGCCAGCACCACCGCGGTGACCACGGCAAGGAGAACGGTCCACACGGTCGGCGCGCGCAGCACCATCAGGCCGGCCGCAGCCGCAGAGACGGCCAGCACGATGGTGGCGACGGCCAGTCCATGGTGGGTGGCGGTCAGCGCGGTGCCCACTCGGTACCGGCTCACCGATGCCCCGCCCGAGCGCCGGTCATCGAGCCCCGAAAGCCCGGAGGCCATCAACGCGAGCCGCGGCAGCACCCCGAGCACCACCACCGACACGACAGCGAGCAAGGAACCCACCCGGGCTTGCTCAGCCGCTGTCCCGGCGCCGTCCTGCAGTGCAACGGCCGCTTCCCACGCCACGAGGCACCCCACCAGGGCCCCGGCACCGATCAACGCGCCGCGCCCCAGCGGGGAGAACCATCCCAGCAGCAGGAGTGCCACCCCTGCGCTCACGGCAATGCCCGCGAGCCGTACCGCTCCCGTCCAGGCGTATGCATCGGCGAGCGTCCAGCTGCCTAGCACGCCCAGGGATCCGGCCGTCACGATCAAGGTGGCGGCCAGTTCCAGCCGCCCGGCCCGCCCCAACAGGGTGCCGCCGAGAGCCGATACGGCACCGCCACCGAGCAGTGCATTGCCCACGGCGGACAGTTCGAACTCACCGCGGGCCAACACCCCGGCGACGAGCGCCCAGAAGACGGTGGCTATCCCCGCCATTACCCGCCTGGCAACTGGCCGCCACCGCCAGGCTCGCACATCGAGATCGCCAGCGGCCTCGTCGGTGACGTCATGCACGACGGGCGCCGAGGGCGCGTCCTCGGCCCGCACCAGCCGCAGCACGGCGCCGTCCGGTATCCCGGCGGACTCGAGCGTGCTGTCGTGCGCAAGGGCCGAGCCGTCCGCGGTGACCAGATGCCGCAACATGGGCCGCCCGGCGGCCTGATCATCGAGGAGCCGCAACACTTCAGGGAGCAGCAGCCCCACCGGCTCCTGGGAGGGAAGGACAAGGTCCACCCGCCGCCGCTCACCGACCAGGGTGACTCGGCTCAAGGCCGTACGACTCGTACCGCTCGTGCGGCTCAACGGCCCCGCAGATATCACGCGTTCGAACCTAATTCTCTTGGAGCGGTCAGGAGCGGGTGTCGCCCGTTCCTGAGCTGTTCGAATCGGAGCCGCGACGCCTAGTTCGAACCTGGCAGTTCGATGCCCAATGATAGAGCGGCGCGCGGCACCGGCCTTGTGGTGGTGGCCGGATGCGTCGGGTGGATGCCTGTGCCTCTTCTGGCCGTTGGAGGCTTCAAGAGGGAGCGGCCGCGCCCGGCGCACCGGCGACCACCACCCCATCCGGCGATCCCTGATGAGCGATTCCGGTGCGAGCCCGCTGCATGGTGACCTCTCGCCGGTCCCGGGCCATTGAGCCCTGGGCAAGACCGAGGCCCGTGCGGTGCGCCGGTGCCACGAACGGCTTGTGCGATGCCGGCCCGGCAGAGGCCTGGAATTAGGGAGCCGCGTGGCCCGCATGCGCTCGTGACCGGCGCAGATACCTGCACCAAGAGGAGGAACGTCGTGATCTACTGCGGAATCGACTGGGCCGAACACCATCATGATGTGGCCCTGGTCGACACGCCCGGCACGCTGCTGGCCAAGCGCCGCATCGGCGACGACGTGGCCGGCTACCGGGTGCTGCTGGACCTGCTTGCCGAGTACGGCGACACCGAGGACACCCCGATCCCGGCGGCGATCGAGACCTCCCGCGGCCTCCTGGTTGCCGTGCTGCGGCAAGGCAAGCGCCAGGTGTTCGCGATCAACCCGATGGCCGTAGCCCGCTACCGAGACCGCCACGGAGTCAGCCGCAAGAAGTCCGACCCGGGCGATGCGTTGGTGCTGGCGAACATCCTGCGCACCGACATGGTCAGGCACCGCCCGCTGCCCCGGGACAGCCACCTGGCCCGCGCGATCGCCGTCCTGGCCCGCGCGCAGCAGGACGCGACCTGGAACCGGCAGACGATGGCCAACCAACTGCGGTCCCTGCTGCGGGAGTTCTACCCCGCCGCCCTGGACGCGGTCGCCGGATGGCAGAACGGCCTGTGCCGTCCGGAGGCCCGTGAAGTGCTGCGCATCGCGTCGACCCCGAGCCGGGCGGCGCGCCTCTCGCTCGCCCAGCTTCGCTCGGCCCTCAAGCGGGCCGGACGCCGGCGTGGCATCGACGCCGAGGCCAGGCGCCTGCGCGAGGTCCTTCGCGGCGACTACGCCCATCAGCTGCTCCTCGTCGAGGAGGCGTTGGGCAAGCAGATGCTCGCCCTGCTCGGCCAGTTGGAAGCCGCCTGCACGGCCGCCGACGATCTGGCGAAGGCGGTCGAAGAGGCCTTTCCCCGCCATCCGGACGCCCATGTGATCACGAGTTTCCCCGGCCTTGGCATCCAGCTCGGCGCCCGGGTCCTGGCCGAGATCGGGGACGACCGCGACCGCTTCGCAGACGCCCGTGGCCTGAAGGCCTACGCCGGATCGGCCCCGATCACCCGGGCCTCGGGCAAGAAGCACTACGTGGGCCGCCGCAGGGTCAAGAACGACCGCCTCAACCACGCGGGCTACCTGTGGGCCTTCGCAGCCCTCACCGCCTCGCCTGGGGCCAAGGCCCACTACGGGCGCCGCCGCGAGAAGGGAGACTGGCACGCGCAGGCCCAGCGACACCTGTTCAACCGCCTGATCGGCCAGCTCTACCACTGCATCCACACAGGCGAACTGTTCGACGAACACGTCGCGTTTCCCTCCCTCCTCGAAGCTGCGGCTTGACTACTTGACCCCGTGCGATGTCTATCATCGAGAGGAATGCGTCAGGGAAGGCGAAGGTGAGGAAGAACCAGGGGAATTGGGAGAAGCAGGCACCGACGACCCGTAGGGACTCTTCCCAATGAGTCGGTGCGAGACGAACGACCATCCCACGCATCCGGCACACAAGATCGCCGCGATCACCACTCCGGCGAACACCTTCCCAAACCGCTCATCAAACGCCCGCCGCTGCCGCTGTGCTCCGAAAAGCAGGGCATCACGAAGCCGTCGGCGCCGTACCGACACCGACTCAAGTAGCTGACTGTCGTAATCCTGGGCTGCCATGACTCAATTCAGGGTCGCTTATGCTGAGCGGCTGTCAACAAACGTGGTCACGAGATGGATCATTGGGCTGACTCACTCTGCAGTTCACCGGTGACCTCCGAGACAAATCGTGCGGCTTCGGCCTCGGTGATTTTGACGTGATCAACATCGTCATGTCCCAATTCGTACAGGCGCAGGTACTCAGTCGGTTCCCAGCGCAGGTTCCGGGTGAACGCTTCGTCGTAGGCGACGCCACTCACCATTCGACGCCGCACAATTCCCTGAGGACTGCTACGCGGACAGCCATCACTGATCTTCGCGTAGTAAGTGATGTCTGCGGATGATCGATTGAGGACCCGCACCGCTGCGCCGCGACTGTTCAGCCACTGCTCGAGTTCAGGTCCGGCGATCTCGCGCTGCACACCTCTTGCTTCAATGAACGCGGGTCCGAAGATCGTTCCCGAGAGCCCGGCAACGACTGTGTGCTCGTCAAACACCGTTCTAAGCGACGTTTCGCCCACAGATGCGTTGGAGAGATCGGCGCCCTGGAGTTGAACGTCGAGGAGTGAGGCCCCGTCGAGCGTCGCTTCTTGGAAGCACGCGGACCGTGCGTCCACCTTCCAGAGGTCCGCGCTGCCCAGGTTGGCACGGCGCAACTGGGCGCCACACAAGGACGTGTCGCGCAGATCGGCCTTTGCCAAGGACGCTTCACTCAGATCAGCGTTGTCGAGTACGGCGTCGGCGCTCTGTACACGGTACAGATCCGCGCCGACGAGCTTGGCCTCTACGAGCTTGGTGTCAAAAAGCGTAGCCAGCGCCAGGTCAGCGCCCGACAGGTCGACGCCAGAGAGATCAAGTTGAGAAGCATCCAAAGTCGTCTCGTCATCTGTCGCGTCGCACCAGGCCCGCAAGGCCACAGCGGCCTCAGGCTCGGCTGGCATGACCCGCACAGCCCTACCGACATCACGGGTACCAGACAACTCGCTCACCTCCTCCGCTGCTGTTCGACCATCGCCTTGAATCGCCGGGCGGGGCTTGGCTGGTACTGCGTACGTCCGAGGTGAGGGCGACCGAAGGTCATCCGCGGAGTCCTCGTCGGTGGGGTCAAAGAGGCTGGCTGCCGCCGAGCTTGGCGGTGATTCGAGTGACGAATCGGTTTGCCTCCTCTTCTGTAATCTCAACGTGGTCACTATCGTTGTGGCCGAGTTCATATAGACGCAGGTACTCCGTGGGCTCCCAGCGTAGATTCCGGGTGAACGCTTCATCGCGGAAGGATTGTCCAGCTCGGCGTCGCCGCACGATCCCAGCGGGTCGCTCCCGGGGGAATTCGTCGTCAATGTGAGCGTAGAAGGTGACTGTCCCAGGAGGCGAGTTGAGTACGTTTACGGAGGCTCCACGGCTTTCCAGCCAAAACTCCAGCTCAAGGCCGGCAAGTTCCCGTACGGAACCGCCTTCATCGACGTGAGCTGGTCCGAAGACGCTGCCGGTAAGCCCTTGAAGGATCGTCTCCTCGTCGAGGACCGCATCGAAGGAGGTGTTGTGCAGTGTTGCATCGGTGAGGTCAGCGCCCCGAAGGCACGTTTTCGCGAGGACGGTCCCATTGAGCCGTGCACCGCGAAGTACTGCTGATGTCGCATCGGTTTCGGTGAGCTTGGTACCGCTCAGATCGGCTCTAGTGAGGTTTGCGCTGCGCAGGGATGCCCCGTCAAGCACAGCCTTGGCGAGTGAAGCGCCAGTGAGATCCGCGGAATCGAGCACGGCGTCTTCCAGATGTGCTCGGTAAAGATCAGTGTCCACCAGCGTGGTGCGCTTCAGCCCCGTTCCGCTGAACACCCCGAGAGCTAGATGGGCTCCGGTGAGGTCGGCACCAGAAGCATCGAGACCTGAGAGGTCCAAGGTGGTGTCCTGCTGCTGGGACCACGACTGCAGCTCTGCAGCTGCTTCGGGGTCGGCAGGCATCACGCGAACGACTCGCCGCATGTCACGGATCCCAGACAATTTACTCACTCCACTTGTATTCATCGACGTTCATCTTGATGCGTGTGCTACTACTGGGTGCCTCATTCCGTGGTTTTAGATGGGGAGATTGTTGAACTCGGTCATCACCACGTCAGCCGGGTCGATGCGATGCGTTTCGCCGTCACACCCTAGTGCCTCGATGACGTTATCGGTAGCCGCGAGGATCGGTGGCGTTGTCATGTGTGGAACCCTTTACCTTTGCTGATCACTTCGGAAATTTCACCACCTTTCATCTACATAGTCCGAGACCTCAAGGAGCCGTGCATGTTCCACAGGCGGGATCGAATATGTATGGCTCCGAACGCGAGCAACGAATTCGTCGGGCAGTGCCACGTTATGCCTCTCTACGTAGAAGTAAAGGTCGCCTCTCCATAGCCACTGTCCGTCGGTGTACAGGGAATCGCCACCGAGGATCTGTCGGCCAGATCCCAGCTTGTCCTCTGACGCTCCCATAACGGCTACAATTTCATGCCCGGCTCGCAGGTATTCGGCGATCTTTTGCTGGTCAGGGTATGGCTCTGAGAGGATGAATTCCCGTACGCTGCCTCGCGGATTGCCAAAGCCTGGAGACCAGAGTTCCGTGAAGTGATCCGCAATTTGCATAGAAGAGCCTGTTCTATTGGGTCATCGGGAGGAAGGTGCGCCAGTATCCCATTCTGTTGATCCTCGGGATCTGGCCTGGCCCGCGATTAGAAAAGGTTCCCACTGCATCCGTGGGGGCCATAACGGGCACGCCCAGTTCGTTCGCTATCGCTTGGGCCGCTGAATCGTGCAGGACTCCTTCTCCGGTGGGTGGCGCGATTTCATCCGACATGAAGCGGACATATCCTGTGTGGCAGGATATGAGACGGATCGGTCCACCGTTGTAGCTAGGGTTGTTTCGAATTGCGTCAGCGATGTGGGAGGGGTGTACGTCGCCAGCAGGGAAGCCTACCCCCGCTTCGTTGATGCGTCCTGGCATGAAGAACCCTCGATTGTTCCCATGTACCACGACATCGTGGTACCCCTCCAGGGGTTTCACGCGAGCGAAGTTGCCCACGGTGTTCTGGTCATACCC
>NZ_JBHYIG010000342.1:0-9633 GCF_042740015.1 Streptomyces sp. NPDC059037 | reverse complement strand
GCCCACCCGATTACCCCGGGTGAACGGGTGGGTGGGCGGGAAAGATCCGCCGCGCAGCGGCGGCTTGAGCCTGACGGACAGATGACAGCCGGCACCACACCCCGCATCGCCGCGAAGCGGCGGCGTAGGGCAAGGGGCCGGCGATAGCCGGCCCCTCAGGGGCACCGCGAGACGCCCTCGTATGCGGGCGCGCGTCGTGCGCATGGCGGGCCCCGGGCCCAGGGAATTGACTTGTGGTGGGCGACCCCGCCATGCAGACTCACGGCTCGCTCACCCACCACCCGGCCGCCTTACCCGACGCGGGAGTTGTCATGATCGAGGGACCGTACTTCGTACTCGTGCTGCTGGGCGCGCTCGCCAGCGGCCTGGTGGCCGGAGCGTTCATCGCGTTCTCGACCTTCGTGATGAAGGGCCTCGCCGCGCTGCCCCCTGCGCAGGGCATCGCCGCGATGCAGTCGATCAACGTCGCCGCGGTCACCCCCGGGTTCATGGCCGTCTTCATGGGCGCCGCAGGCCTCAGCTCGGTCGTCGCCGTCGTCACGTTCGTGCTCTGGCCCGACGAGGGCACCGTGGAGATCCTGCTCGGCAGCGCGCTGTATCTGTTCGGGTCGTTCGGGGTGACCATCGCCGCGAACGTCCCCCGCAACGACGCCCTGGCCAAGCTCGACCCCCAGGCCCCGCAGAGCGCGGAGAAGTGGCGTACGTATGTCAGCGAGTGGACCAGGTGGAACCACATCCGGGTCGGCGCGTCGCTCGCCTCTGCGGCGTCCTTCATCCTGGCGCTGACCTGACCGCTCCAGGCCCCCGGCCCGACCGAGTGCCGGGGCGGCCGACTGGACGTATGGTGGCGGAAAGCCTGCGAAAGCACGCAGAGGGAGACGGCCATGGCCGACCCCAAGGGCTTCCTCACCACCCCCCGCCAGGAATGGCCGCGCCGCCCCGTGGGCGAGCGGGTCGGTGACTGGGACGAGGTGTACGTACCCGGCGCACTGCTGCCCATCATCGAGCGGCAGGCCGACCGCTGCATGGACTGCGGCATACCGTTCTGCCACGACGCGTGCCCGCTGGGCAATCTGATCCCGGAGTGGAACGACCTCGTGTCGCGCGCCGACTGGCGGGCCGCCGCCGACCGGCTGCACGCCACGAACAACTTCCCCGAGTTCACCGGCCGCCTGTGCCCCGCGCCCTGCGAGACGGGCTGCGTCCTCGCGATCAACCAGCCCGCGGTGACCATCAAGAACGTCGAGGCGGCGATCGCCGACCGTGCGTGGGAGGACGGCCTCGCCCCGCCGCGGCCCCCGGGCCGGCACTCCGGCCGTACCGTCGCGGTCGTCGGCTCCGGCCCCGCCGGTCTCGCCGCCGCGCAGCAGCTGACGCGCGCCGGGCACACTGTCGCCGTGTACGAGCGCGACGACCGCGCGGGCGGGCTCCTGCGGTACGGGATCCCCGCGTTCAAGATGGAGAAGCACCACGTGGAGCGGCGGCTCGCACAGATGCGGGCCGAGGGCACGGTCTTCCGTACGTCGACGGATGCGGGCCGGGACATCGGCGGGGCGGAGCTGCGGGCCAGGCACGACGCCGTCGTCCTCGCGGTCGGCGCCACCGCATGGCGGGAACTGGACGTGCCGGGGCGGGAGTTGGCCGGGATCCACCAGGCCATGGAGTATCTGCCGCTCGCCAACCGCGTCCGCGAGGGCGATCTCGACCGCTCCCCGCTGTCCGCGGCAGGCAAGCATGTCGTCATCGTCGGCGGCGGGGACACCGGAGCCGACTGCCTTGGCACGGCCGTGCGCGAACGGGCCGCGTCCGTCACGCAGTTGGACATCTACGCACGGCCGGGCGACGCGCGCGACGACCTCGCCGAGCCCTGGCCGACGTACCCGAAGGTCTACCGGCTCTCCGCCGCCCACGAGGAGGCCGGGGATCTTGGCACCGCACCGGCGGCGGACGCCGACGCACGGCTCTTCGCCGCGTCCACCCTGCGCTTCACCGGCGACGCGACGGGGCGGGTACGTGCCCTGCACCTGGCCGAGGTCGACGCGGACCGCCGCCCGCGCCCCGGCACCACCCGCGCGCTCCCGGCCGACCTGGTACTCCTCGCGCTCGGCTTCTCGGGCCCTGAGCGGACGGAAGGCGGCCTGCTCGACCAACTCGGCGTGAACGTCGAGGACCGCGGCACCCTCGCACGCGACGCGGGCTTCGCGACCAACGTGCCGGGCGTCTTCGCGGCGGGCGACGCGGGCCGCGGCCAGTCGCTCGTCGTCTGGGCAATCGCCGAGGGCCGCGGCGCGGCCGCCGCGGTGGACCGCTGGCTGACCGGAGCGACACACCTCACGGCCCCGATCAGCCCGCACGACCGCCCAATGACCGCCTGACCCAAGGCCATCACGGCCACCCGCCGCAGCGGACCAGTGGCTGACCGGCTCGACACCACCCACCGCACCGACCCGTCCGCACGCCCATCCAATGACCGCCTGACCCCAGGCCCTCCCCACAGCCACCCACCCCGGCGGGCCAGCGACTGACCGACCCGACACACCTCACCGCCCCCATCCGACCGCACGACCACCCAATGACCGCCCGACCCAAGCCCCCCGCACAGCCACCCACCCCAGCGGACCAGTGGCTGACCGACCCGACACACCTCACAACCCCGACCCGACCGCACGACCGCCCGATGACCGCCTGACCGGCCGTCATCGAATGCCCCTCACGTCCGCCTTGCCCCACCGGACGCACCGGACGCACCGGCCGCACTGGCCGGAAGCCGCCGCCAACCGGCGTATCGGCTCCGGGAATTGGCCCTCTGGTGGGATCGTTGTCATTGGAGGCACGTCGGCGTCGGGGACCGCCGGGGCGGGAGCTGTGATGCGCTCCGCGGCCGGTACCGGACCCGTCGACGGCATGCCGAGATCCTTCGTTCCGCCGTCAGGCGCAGGGCCACCCCCGCGCGTCCCCCCTGTTGGCGGCCGGTCCTGGAGGGTGCCTGATGACGACGCTCGGCGAACGCCCCGCATACGACGACACGTACGGCGACGGTCATGGCGAGGGCAAGGGCGGGCCGCGGGGCATGGACGCGGCGCACGCAACGGCACTCCCGCCCGTCCCTCTGGATGATCCGCGGGCCGCACAGACCCAGCTCACCGGCTCCAAGGCCGCGCACCTCGCGCGCGCCGCCCGCGCCGGACTCCCCGTACTGCCCGGCTTCGTCGTCCCGCACGGCGCGGGCGAGTCGCCCGGCGCCCTGCATCACTCCTGGCGTGAGCTGTCGGCGGACGGGGCGCTGCCGCTCGTCGTCCGTTCCTCCTCTCCGCAGGAGGACACCCAGGAGTCGTCCCTGGCCGGGCAGTTCGCGTCCGTGCTCGATGTGCGCGGATGGGATGCGTTCCGTGCGGCGGTCGGTGTCGTCCGCGCGTCGGCGCAGCTTCCCGACGGCACGACGGCCGCGATGGCGGTCCTGATCCAGCCGATGCTCACCGCCCGCGTCGGCGGCGTACTGTTCGGCGCGGATCCCGTCGAGGGGCGGCGGGACCGAATGCTGGTGAGCGCGGTGCGGGGCGGTCCCGACACCCTCGTCAGCGGCGAACAGCCCGGCACGAACTATCTGCTGAGCCCGCGCGGTCGCGTCCTGCGCACCGAACCCCCGGCGCCGGAACCGCTGTTGACCCCGGCGGAGCTGCGCCGCCTCACCCGCCTGGCCCGGCGCGCGCGCAAGGTGTTCGGCGGGCCGCAGGACATCGAGTTCGGCTTCGACGGCGACGGGCGTCTCTGGCTCTTTCAGAGCCGCCCCATCACGGCGATGGCGGCCCGACCGCCGCGCGGCGCCCGGCTGCTCGGTCCCGGCCCGGTCGCGGAGACGCTGCCGGACCAACTCCAGCCGCTGGAAGAGGACTTGTGGGTCGCTCCGATGGCGCACGGGCTCGCCGCCGCGCTGGACATCGGGGCCACCGCGCCGCGCCGCACGCTGCGGACGACGCCCGTGGTCACGGTGGTCGGCGGACGCGCGGCGGCCGATCTGCGTCTCCTGGGCGCCGCACCGCCCCCGCACCGCGGCCTCGCGCTGCTCAACCCTGCGCCGGGCGCCCGCCGGCTCGCCGCGGCCTGGCGGCTCGGCCGGCTGACCGCGGCGCTCCCCGGCCTCGCCCTGGACCTCGCCGCGGACATCGACCGCGGGCTCGCCGGGACGGCACAGACCGCCCAACTCTCTTACCCAGAGCTCGTGTCCACGCTCCGCTGGACCCGCGCCGCCCTCGTGTCCCTGCACGCCCAGGAGGCTCTCTGCGGGGCGCTGCTCCCCGAGCGGCACACCGCGACGGCGGCGGGTGCGGCGCTCACCGCGCTCGCGCAGGCACGGGCGCGGGGTCTTTCGGACGACCATGCCGTGGCGCGGGATCCGGTGCTGCTCGCACTGGTTCCGCCCCGCCTGGAGGGGCAGGTGCGGCTGCCGGGGAGCGCGGGTCCTGGCGGGAGCACGTCGGCGCCCGCGTCCGTGGGCGCGCCGGGGCTTCCGCCGCGCGAGGCGCTGCGGTTGCGCATCCGCTGGGTGCAGGAGCTGCAGGTACGCCTTGTGCGCGAGGCGGCGCGGCGCCTTGTGGCGCGGGGCGAGCTCGGCGCGCCGGGGCGGGTCGGGCTGCTGCGGTGGCCGGAGCTGATGGCCGCGCTCACCGGCGGCCGGCTGCCCGGCGATGCCGGGGAGCGGCTGCCGCGGGCCACGTCGGCCCGGCTGCCGGACGCGTTCCGGATCGCGGAGGGCGGCGCGGTGGTCGCGGAACGGTCCGCGCGGGGCACCGCGGAGAGCGGGCGCGGCGTGTCCGGCGGGCGGGCCGCGGGGACGGCGTGGGACGGCTCCGGGGCGCGTCCGCCGGACGCGGTGCTCGTGGTGCGCACGCTCGACCCGGCGCTCGCGCATCTGCTGCCCGGCCTCGCGGGACTCGTCGCCCAGACCGGCAGCCCGCTCTCCCATCTGGCCGTGCTCGCCCGTGAGTTCGCCCTCCCTGCGGTCGTCGGTGTGTCGGACGCGGTACGGCGTTTCCCGCCGGGTTCCCGCCTCACACTGGACGGCACGACCGGCGACGTACAGACGGACGCGGACACGGATACGGATACGGACACGGAAGGCACAGCGGACACAGATCCCGAGGTGCCCCGATGAAGCGTCTCGCCTACTTCTTCGGCGGTGCGGCCGCCACCGGAGCCGCCGTCTACCTGGTGGTCTATCTCTACCGCTGGCAGTGGCAACGGGCCATCCTGTGCGGGGTGTTGCTCCTGGTCGTCGAGATCGTGCTGCTCGGCGCGGTGCTCCTCGGCCGTATCGCCCGCGTCGAGGAGCGGCTGCGCGACGCCGACCGGCGCCAGGAGGACGTACTCGCGCGGCTGCGTAATACGGACGGAAACCCCGGCCCCGAGTCGCGGACGGCACGCTTCCGCTGGCTCGACGACGACCCCGCAGGACATACGTACGTCTTCGTGCCCGTCCTGATGGTGACCGGCGTGCTCCTGTCCGGTCTCGCCTGGGCAGTGCAGCGCATCGCGTCCGCGACGGCGCGCCCCGCCGCCGAACAGCGGCTCGCCGGGCGCCTCGCCGTCCTCGCGGCGCCGCCGCCCCGCACCGGCCTGGAGGATCTGCCGCCGCCGGGCGCGCGGCGCGACCGGCGCGGGACGGTGCGCCTGCTGGCCGCCGCGACCGTGGGCGCCGCCCTGCTCGCCGCGCTCCTCGTGGGCATCGCCGAGCTCACCCAGACCCGCGAGGAGCAGGCGAACACGTCGGCGGCAACTTCGGTGCTCCTGCGGATCGACATGCGCGGCGCGGACGCCACACCGGAACGCCGCTCGCTGGCCGCCCATCAGATCTGGGAACGCTGCCGGGACTCCACCTCCGTCCCCCTGCGCCATGCCGCGCTCGGGCCGCTGGGCGACGACATGTACGCGGGTGTCGTGCGGCCCGCGCTCACCGACCACGACCGCATGCGGCTGCGGGGCTGTCTGGAGGACACGGGTCTGGACAAGGCCCGTCTGACGGTGCGGGGAATCGGCGACACGGATCCGGACGACGGCTGAGCGACTGAGCGGCTGGGGCGGCTGAGCGGCTGGGGCGGCTGAGCGACTGAGCGGCTGGGGCGGCTGAGCGACTGAGCGGTTGGGGCGGCTGAGCGGCTGGGGCGGCTGGGCGGCTGGGCGGCTGACTGAGCGGTCGCGGCCGCCCGCCGGATCACTTCTCAACTCCCCTTTATGTACGGTGCGTTACCCTGCCAGTACACCTCGTCCCCGATCCTTGGTCACCCATGACCGTCACCCGCACGGCCCCGTCCGCACCTGCTCCCCGCCCGCGTCCGCTCCCCCGCCATCGCCGTCTGCGCCGCGTCTGTCTGCGCGTCATCGCCGGGTGCGCGCTCGGCTATCTCGCGCTCTGGGCGACCGGCACCCTCGGCATCCTCGCGCTCTCCTACTGGGCGCGGAACGCGACGGCGGCCCCCGCAAGCACCGTCACCGCGCCCGGCATCCACCACTTCCGCCCGGTGGACGGCGAAGGACTGCTGTGGCGGGGTGCCGCCCCCTCCCCCGATGGGTACCGCAGGCTCGCGCAGCTCGACTTCGCCACGGTCGTCGATCTGCGCGCCGAGGACCTGAGCGCGGCCCAGCTCGCCGCACCGCGGCGCGCCGGACTCGACGTCGTACGGCTGCCGATCCGCGACGGCCAGACGCCGACGCCCGTGCAGGTGCGCCGGTTCCTCGACGTGGTGCGCACCGCCCACGGGCCGGTGTTCGTGCACTGCGGCGCGGGGGTCGGGCGTACGGGGACGATGGCGGCCGCGTATCTCGTGCGGACCGGAGAGGGGTCGTCGCAGGCCGCGGTGCGGCGCAATCTCGCCGTGGGGCCGCCCTCGGTCGAGCAGATCTACTACGCGCTGCGGCTCCGCGACGACCGTGCGCAGCAGCCCCCGATGCCGGTCGTCGCGGTGAGCCGTCTGGTGGACGCCCCGCGCCGGATGTGGTCGCGGCTGTGAGACGCCCGCGTCTCCTGAAGACCCTGGCGGTCACGACAGGAGAAAGTCGGCCTCCCCGTCCTTCGCCCCCTGGATGAACGCCGTGATCTCGCCATGGGTGTAGATCAGCGCCGGGCCGTCCGGATCGGCGGACTGGCGGACCGCGACCCTGCCGTCGGCCAGCTTCATGGCCTCCAGGCAGTTGCCGCCGTTGCCGCCGCTCCACGGCTTGTGCCAGCCCTCGTTGCCGAGGTCACGGGCGGGCATGCCGTTGTATATCCGGGAGTCGTCCCGGGACTCGGGGCGGGACCCGGCTCCGGGCTTTGACCCGGGTCGCGTACCGGCTCGGTGTCGATCCATTCACAGCTCCTTGCGGACATCCCGGAGGATCTCCTTTGTGCGATGTGCCGTCGCGGCTTGCGCCGCCATGCGGTCCATGACCTCCAGGTGGGTCGCCACCTCGCCCCGCGCGTCCAGATAGACGGCACCGGTCAGGTACTCGCTGTAGACCATGTCCGGCAGCTCCGGCATGGCGAACCGGAACAGCACGAACGGGCCGTACGTGCCGGGATGCGGACCCGCCGAGAACGGCGCGATCTGCAGCGTCACATGGGGCAGTTCGACGGATTCGAGCAGCTTGTCGATCTGCTCGCGCATCACATCGGGACCGCCCACGGGTCTGCGCAGCGCGGTCTCGTCCATCACGATCCACAGCCGCGGCGCGTCCTCGCGGGTGAGCAGCGCCTGACGCTCCATCCGCAGCGCCACATACCGCTCGATGTCATCGGGGTTGGTCTGGCCGATCGCCCCGGAGCGCATCACACCACGGGCGTACTCCTCGGTCTGGAGCAGTCCGGGCACGAAGTGCGGTTCGTAGGACCGGATGAGGCTGGCCGCGCCCTCCAGGCTGACGTACATGCTGAACCAGCCCGGCAGGATGTCGTGGAACCGCTGCCACCAGCCCGGCTTGTTCGCCTCCTCCGCGAGCATCACGAAGCCCTCGGCCTCTTCGTCCGTGATGCCGTAGGACTTCAGGAGCAGTTGGAGGTACGGGATCTTCAGCGCGACCTCGGCCAGCTCCATGCGGCGGACCGTGGCCGGGGCGACGCGCAGGATCCGCGCGGCCTCCTCACGTTTGAGGCCGGCGCGCTCACGCAGGTCCTGCAGGCGGCGACCGAGAACGACCTGTCCGACGGTCGGCGCAGACCGCGGTTCGCTCACGTCCCTACCTCCACGTACTCCACGTAACCCCAACTCACTCCGCACCTGGAGCCGTTGCGAGCAGTGTGCCATGCGCCGTCTCGGAGGGACACGCCACTGTGCACTTTTCAGAGTGGGTCTTGCCAAGGTGTTCCCGGCGGGGCGATAGTGGATGGCGTGACTCCGCCCGCGCCGTTACATGCCGCAGCCGCCGAGGCCCGTGTTGGCGATACCGCCGACGCATGGTCCGAGGGCGGTGCCGAGCTCTGCGTCAGCTTCGCGCTCGCGCCACGGCCGGGGTCTGCCGCGCAGGCCAGACGGCTTGCGGGCGCCCAGCTCGTGGGCTGGGACATCGACGAGGACGCGCGCGATGCCGCCGCCCTCGTCGTCTCCGAACTGGTCACCAACGCGATCGTGCACACGGCGAGCCACCGGATCATCTGCGAGCTCTGTACGCGCCCCGGGACGCTGCGCATAGCGGTACGTGACGAAGGGTGGGGGTCAGGTGCCCCGCGTCCCGCCCATCGAGGTCCCGACGACGAGCACGGGAGGGGATTGCTCCTCGTCGAGGCGGTCAGCAGGGCGTGGGGGGTTCGGGACGAGGGTCCCGGTGTGGGCTGCACGGTGTGGGCGGAGCTTCGGGCGTGAGCAGGTGTTCGTGAGCCGGTGTTCAGCGTGAGCCGGTGTTCGGCGTGGGCGTGAGGACGGCTTGGGCGTGCGGGCGGCCCGGGTGTGACGACGATGCGGGCGGGGAGCGTGTGAACGGGGTGACAGTGCGGCGGCCGTTGGATCTGAACACGCTGGTCCGCTTCGAGCGGGGGCGGGCCGCTGCCGCCGTTCCGCCGCTCACCCGGCTCGCCGTTCCCGAGGGGATGTCCCAGCCGCTGGGGTGCGATGCCGTGGCGGTGCCTGCGGGGATCGGGCCCCGGTTGATGGCGCGGTTGCCTCGGGTGGGGTGTGTGTACGAGGACGTGGACGGGGCGCGGTGGTGGTGGATCGTGCCGGCGGACTCCGATGTCGCTCTGGAGTGGCCGGCTCCCGCGTACTACGCCGCGGGGGCGGTCGTCCCCGGCGCGCGCCGGTCCCCCTCCCTGATCCACCGCCCGCCGGCGGAGGGTGCTGCCGCCGGTGTCCCCTACACTCCGCCGATTCCTCTGTACCTGGCGTTGTGCAGGGTGACGGGGACTACGCCGGGGTGGTCGCGGGCGGTGCGGGCCTAGCTTCGGGCGGTGCGGGCCTAGCTTCGGGCGGTTCTTTTCCCCTACCCCACCCCTACCCGAATCAATTCCGGCTGCGCCGGCCGCGAACTGACCGTCCATCACCGGCTCCGCCGAGTTCGTCCTCAAACGCCGGACGGGCTGAAACAACAGCTGCGGGGCCATCGGGTGGGGGGGGGGGTAAGAATACCCCGCGAAGCGGCGGGCGCGGTGGGGTATAAACAAAAACCAGC
>NZ_JBHYIG010000341.1:0-9641 GCF_042740015.1 Streptomyces sp. NPDC059037 | reverse complement strand
CATCGGCTCCGGGGCCCTCCCCGTGCGTGCTCAGGCCAGTCGCTCGACCGCCGCGGCCACCCGCTCGTCGGTCGCGGTCAGCGCCACACGGACGAAGCGATCGCCCGCGGGGCCGTAGAAGTCGCCGGGCGCGACGAGGATGCCGAGCTCCGCGAGGTGGCCCACCGTGTCCCAGCAGGACTCCTCGCGGGTCGCCCAGAGGTAGAGGCTCGCCTCGCTGTGCTCGATGCGGAAGCCGTGCTTCAGGAGGGCGTCGCGCAGGGCGGTGCGGCGGGCGGCGTACCGCTCGCGCTGCTCGCGCACGTGCTGGTCGTCGCCGAGCGCCGCGACGACGGCGGCCTGCGTCGGCGCGGACGTCATCATGCCGCCGTGCTTGCGGATCTGGAGCAGTTCGCCGAGGACGCTCTCGTCACCGGCGATGAACGCCGCGCGGTAGCCGGCCAGGTTCGACCGCTTGGAGAGCGAGTGGACGGCGACGATGCCCTCGTACGAGCCACCGCACACGTCCGGGTGGAGCACCGAGACCGGCTCCGCGTCCCAGCCGAGTTCCAGGTAGCACTCGTCGCTGAAGAGCAGGACGCCGTGCTCGCGCGCCCAGGCGACCGTGCGGGTCAGCTCGTCCTTGGACAGGACGCGACCGGTGGGGTTCGAGGGCGAGTTGAGCCACAGGAGCTTCAGGTTCGTGGGGTCGAGCTCCATCCCCGCGGCGGCAGCCGCCCATGTCTCAGTGTCGTACGCGACATAGTCGGCGCGCGCGAGGCGGGCGCCCACCTCGTACGTCGGGTAGGCGAGCCGCGGGTAGGCGACGACGTCCCCCGGGCCGAGGCCCAGCTGGGTCGGCAGCCAGGCCACCAGTTCCTTGGAGCCGACGACCGGCAGCACGTTCCGGTGCGTGATGCCGCGTGCCCCCAGGCGCCGCTCGCACCAGCCGGTGATCGCGTCGCGCAGCTCGGGCGTGCCCCACACCGTCGGATAGCCCGGCGAGTCCGCGGCCGCGATCAGCGCTTTCTGGATCAGCTCGGGCACCGGGTCGACCGGCGTGCCCACCGACAGGTCGACGATTCCGCCGGCGTGCGCGGCGGCCGTGGCCTTGTAGGGCTCGAGCTTGTCCCAGGGGAAGGCGGGAAGGCGGCCAGAGAGACCAGAGACTGCGGACACGTGGTGACTCCCGTGATGCGTGGGTGGACAAATGCCTCGGTCCCGTGCGGCGGACGTGCCGTACGGGACCGGGGCGGCGCTTCAAGCAGCCGTTACTGGTTCTGCGGCGGCAATGCGGCGATGAAGGCGTGGTCGCGCTCGATCAGGCCGAGCTTGCTGGCACCACCGGGCGAGCCGAGCTCGTCGAAGAACTCGACGTTCGCCTTGTAGTAGTCCTTCCACTCTTCCGGAGTGTCGTCCTCGTAGAAGATTGCCTCGACCGGGCAGACCGGTTCGCAGGCTCCACAGTCGACGCATTCGTCCGGGTGGATGTACAAGGACCGGGAGCCCTCGTAAATGCAGTCGACCGGGCACTCCTCGATGCACGCCTTGTCCTTGACGTCGACACAAGGCTGCGCGATGACGTAGGTCACGCTGTCGTTCCTCCTCGATACGGGCGTTGGCGGGCCGTCCTCAGGCTCCGCTCGCCTGGCGCGCGGGAGCGCGGCGTCGTCGATGCCCACCTCTAGTATCTCCGTTCCCGAGCATGATCCGAACAGGAGGGGCGTACAGAGCTGTGGAATTCACTGCGGGCGGACGGCTTGAGGTGCGGATTACCCCTGCTGACGTGGGCAGAAGGGTCTCCGTGCGGCAGTTGAACGCAGGGGACGAGACGGGCGGTAAGTTCACCGACACGGTGGGTGTTCTCACATCGTGGAACGAGGGTGTGGTACTGATCACACGCCGCGACGGCCAGCGTGTCCGCATCGTGGAAAGCTCCCTTGTCGCGGGCAAGGTCGTACCCCCCGCCCCGGCCCGCAGGCGTGGTCCCGCGGCGTCCTACGCGGAGTTGGCCCGGGTGTCCGCGCGCGCCTGGCAGCCGGTAGAGAGCGAGATGCTCGGCGAGTGGGAGCTGCGGGCGGCGGCCGGCTTCACCCGGCGGGCCAACTCCGTGCTGCCGCTCGGCGATCCCGGCCGGCCGCTTGACGAGGCACTCGATCACGTACGCCGCTGGTACGCGGAGCGGGAGCTGCCCGCGTACATCCAGACCGCGACCGGGGCCGACGGCACCCAGGAGCTGCTCAGCGCCGAACTCGAAGAGCGGGGCTGGCGGCGCGAGGCGAGCGCGCAGCTGCACATCGGCGCCCTCGCACCGCTCGGCGATCTGGAGGCGGAAGCGGAACGGGTGCGGCTCTCGCGCTCCTACGACGACGCGTGGCTGCGCCGCTACAAGCGATTCGGGGTGCCGGGACCTCATGTGCTCAAGGTGCTGGCGAGCGGCCCCTCGGTGTGGTTCGCTTCCGTGCCCGGGGCCTCTCCCGACGCGGGTCCCGCGGCGATCGGCCGGTGCGTGGTGGACGGGCGCTGGGCGGGGTTCATGGCGGTCGAGGTCGATCCGGCGCACCGGCGCCAGGGGCTCGCGACCGCGGTGATGGCCGCGCTGTCCCGGCAGGCGCTCACCGAGGGCGCTTCGGCGGCCTGGCTGCAGGTCGAGGACGACAACGAGGGTGCGCGGGCGCTGTACGGCGGTCTTGGCTTCGCGGCGCACCACACGTACCACCACTATCGATACCCGTCGGCTCGGTAGGTTCCCGCCGGGGCCGGCTCGGTAAGTAAGGCACGAGGCACGCATGCACGAGGAGTCAAGGACGTCCGCGACGCGGCGGAGGTTCGCCGAGGAGGCCAGGTCCGAGCGGCCCGACCTGTCCCTGCTGTGCCTCCTGGTGAGTGCGGAGGCCGATCCGGAACTCGGCGACGACGGCATCGACGCCGCGCAGATCGAGCTGGACGACCTCGCCGGGCAGCTGCCCTACCGGCCCGGCGGCGCCCGGGAGTGGGCGGCCGCGCTGGCCGAACTCCTCGGCGCGCGCTGCGGGTTCCTGGGGACGCCCGCCGACTACCAGCGCCTGGAGTCCTCCCTCCTGCACGAGGTGCTTCGGCGGCGCCGAGGCCTGCCGATCCTGCTCTCGGTGGTGTGGATCGAGGTCGCGCGCCGGGCGGGCGCGCCCGTCTACGGCGTCGCGCTGCCCGGCCACTTCGTCGTCGGCTTCGGGCCGCGCGAGGAGCAGGTGCTCACCGACCCGTTCGCGGGCGGGCGGCTGCTGAGCGGCTCGGACGCGGAGCTGCTCGTCGCCGGTTCGTCGGGCGGCACGATGAACCCCTCGATGCTCAGACCCGCCGACCCGCTCAACATCGTCCTGCGCATCCTCAACAACATCCGCGCCTGGGCGGCGGCCCGCCCCGAGCGCTCGGACGTCGCGCTGTGGGCGGTCGAGCTCTCCCTCCTGCTGCCCGCGCACCCGGCGCGGCTGCGCTACGAACGGGCCCAGCTGCTCGTCCAGCGGGGCGACTTCCTCGGCGGCGCGGCGGAGCTCGAGGCGTACGCCGATGTGGTGACGGCGGTGGAGCCGACCACGGCGGACCGGGTGCGGGACCAGGCGCGGGCGGCCCGCGCGATGCTCAACTGACGGGCGCGGAGGGCCGTGTGGCGGCCTTCGCGGTGCGGGCGTACCGCCCCGGCGCGATGCCCACCACCCGCTTGAAGTGCCGGGTGAGATGCGACTGGTCGTAGAAGCCGGCGGCGGTCGCCACCTCGCCCGGCGGCTGTCCCGCCAGGAGGAGACTGCGGGCGCGGTCGACGCGGCGGGACATCACGTACTGGTGCGGTGCGATGCCGAAGGCCCCGCTGAAGGCCCGTACGAGATGGGTGGGGTGGGCGTGCACCAGGCGTGCGGCCTCGGCCAGGGTGACGCCGTCGAGCAGCCGCTCGTCGAGGAGTTCGCGGAGGTTCTGGGCGACGCCGCTGGGGCCGGTGGTGCCTGTGGTGAGCCTGGGCCGCAGGTGGCCGCGCAGCCGCTCGGCGATCAGGGCGAGGCGGCTCTCGGCCTCCAGTTCGTCGCCGCGGCGCGCGAGGGCCGCGTGCAGCTGCCCCACTCGTCGGCGCAGGACGGGGTCCACCAGGTCGGGGCCGTCCACCGCCGGGCCGATGAAGCTCGCGTCGAGCTGCGTCATGTCCAGGTAGAGCACGCGCTTGCGGAAGCCGTCGGGGGTGGCGGGCGAGCCGTTGTGCGGGACCTGCGGAGGGAGCAGCGAGACGGTGTCGCCCGGCGTGCCGTGCTCATGGCGCTCCAGGTCGTAGCGGACCGCTCCGTCGTCCACGATCAGCAGGGTCCACGCGTCGTGGACGTGCATCGGGTATGTGTGCTCCGTGAAGTGGGCGTGGAAGACCTCCACGATGCCCGCGACCGGCGGGCGCCATGCGGAGATCTCCTGCCGGGCCACCATGCAAGGAACGTACAAGACGTGCGAGCGGGCCACTCGGCAGTCTCGAAGCATGAGAAACATCCCTGAGACCAGCGCCGGGACCAGCGCCGAGACAGACACCGCCGGGGCCGCCGCCGGCACGGCGCCCGTCCGCTTCGACACGAAGATCGCCGTGCTGCTCCGCGACGACCTGGAGCCCTGGCAGCGCCTGAACGTGACCGCGTTCCTGGTCAGCGGGCTCGGTACGGCGGCGCACGAGGTGATCGGAGAGCCGTACGAGGACGCCGACGGCACCCCCTACCTGCCGATGTTCCGCCAGCCCGTCCTCGTCTTCGAGGGGACGAAGGAGACGCTGACCGCCGCGCACGGCCGTGCGCTGTCCCGCTCGCTGCCCAGGGCCGTCTTCACGTCGGACCTGTTCGGCACCGGCAACGACCGGGACAACCGGGCGGCGGTGCGGGCCGTGCCGAAGGACCAGCTCGACCTGGTCGGGCTCCTGGTGTACGGGCCTCGCAATGGCGTGGACAAGGTCCTTAAGGGGGCCCGGATGCACCCCTGAGCGGAGATCGGAGCGCTAGCGATCGGCCCGGCCGGGCACCAGGCACGTATGCACCCCCGATCCCCGGAGCGGCGACGCCTCTTCGCCGATCAGGCACGGTCCGCGCGGCCCGATCTCGCGCGTCTTTGCCTGCTGATCGGCGCGGAGGCGGACGCGGAGCTCGACGACGCCGGCATGGACGCGGCCTGCCGGAAGCTGGACCGGCTCGCGGAGCTGCTGCCCGGGCCACCCTGCGACCCCCTGCTGTGGGCCATGGAGCTCGCCGAACTCCTCGGCGGGCGCTGCGGGTTCAAGGGCAGGCCCGGCGACTACCAGCGCCTGGAGTCCGCGCTCCTGCACGAGGTCCTGCGGCGCGGCCGCGGCCTGCCGATCCTGCTCTCGGTGGTGTGGATCGAGGTCGCGCGCCGGGCGGGCGCGCCCGTCCACGGGGTCGCGCTGCCCGGCCACTTCGTCGTCGGCTTCGGCGCGGGCGACCAGCGGGTGCTCGCCAACCCGTTCGACGGGGGCCGGGTCCTGACGCGGGCCGATGTGGAGCTGCTCGTGGTGGGTGCCACGGGCGCACCGCCCCAGCCGGCGATGCTGAGCCCCGCGGAGCCGGTCGAGATCGTGCTGCGCGTCCTCAACAACATCCGCGCCTGGGCTGCGGCCCGCCCCGAGCGCACGGACGTCGCACTGTGGGCGGTCGAACTCTGCCTCCTGCTGCCGTCGCCGCAGCACCGGCTGCACTACGAACGGGCCCGGCTCCTCGTCCAGCGCGGCGAGTTCCTCACAGGGGCTGCGGAGATCGATACGTACGCCGATGAGGTGGCCGTCGCCGACGAGGCCGCCGCCGACACACTGCGCCGGGAGGCCCGGGCGGCGCGGGCGATGCTGAATTGAGCTCTGCGCTGGGGTGCGGTTGATCCACTGCGGGCCGGTGGGGGCTGATCGCGCCCCGCGGCGGAGCCGCAGATCGATACAGCCCCGCGCCCCTTACGGGGCTCAGAGCCAGCCCTTCTCCCGGGCGATGCGCACCGCGTCGGCGCGGTTGCGGGCCGTCAGTTTTTGGATGGCCGTCGAGAGGTAGTTGCGGACCGTGCCCGGGGAGAGGTGCAGGGCCGTGGCCAGTTCGGCGTTGGTGGAGCCGTCGGCCGCCGCGCGAAGGACCTCGCGCTCGCGGTCCGTCAGCGGGTTCGCGCCCCCGGCGAGCGCGGCCGCGGCGAGTGTGGGGTCGATGACCCGCTCCCCCGCGAGGACCTTGCGGACCGCTTCGGCGAGCTGGGCCGCCGGTGCGTCCTTGACCAGGAAGGCGTCGGCTCCGGCCTCCATGGCGCTGCGCAGGTAGCCGGGGCGGCCGAAGGTCGTGAGGACCACGATCTTCAACTCCGGTAGTTCCGCGTGCAGTTCGGCGGCCGCCTCGATGCCGGTCCGGCCCGGCATCTCGATGTCGAGCAGCGCCACGTCCACCGCGTGGGCGCGCGCCGCGGCCAGCACCTCGTCGCCGCGGGCCACCTGGGCGACCACCTCGATGTCCGGTTCCAGGCCGAGCAGCGCGGCGAGCGCCTCGCGGACCATCGACTGGTCCTCGGCGAGCAGCACTCTGATGTCCGTGCCGCCGCCGCCCTGGGACTTTTCGCTGTTCGCGGCGCTCATGTGGAAGATCCTAGGGCCGAGGCCTCGCGGTCCCCAGCCGCTCCCTGGCCCCGCGGCACCCGGGCCGCGAGCCGGAAGCCGCGGCGCCCGGCGGGCCCCGTCTCGAGCACACCGCCGACCGCCGCCAGGCGTTCCGCGAGGCCCGTCAGACCGTTGCCCTGTGCGGCGCCCGAGCCGCCCCCGCCGTCGTCCTCCACGGACAGCTCGACGATCGGCCCGTCGAGGGTCTGCCGCGAGCTGAACGCCACCGTGCAGCGCCGCGCCCCGCTGTGCCGCACGACGTTCGTCACCGCCTCGCGCAGGGCCCAGGCGAGCGCCGCCTCCCCCTCCTCGCCCGGCAGTTCGGCGGGCGCCTCCAGCGGGACGTCGGCCTCGACACCGGCGGCGGCGAGCGCCGTGCGGGCGCCCGCCAGTTCCCCGGCGAGGGTGCGCCTGCGGTAGCCGGAGACCGCCTCGCGGACGTCCACCAGGGCCTGGCGGCTGACCTGCTCGATGTCGGCCACCTGCTGCGCCGCCTTGTCGGGGTGGTCCGGGAGCATCCGCCCGGCAAGCTCGCTCTTCAGCGTGATCAGGGAGAGGGAGTGGCCGAGCAGGTCGTGCAGATCGCGGGCGAGCCGCAACCGCTCCTCGTTGGCGGCCAGTTGGGCGACCGTCGCCCTCGCCTGCCGCAACTGAATCGTCGTACGGACCAACTGCCGCACCCCGGTCATCGCGAAGCCGACCAGGAGGGTCAGCACGGCGAGGCTGCCGAGCAGGTCCCCGAGGCTGTCGGTGCGCAGGCCGACCGCCACCATCACACCGGTGACGGCCGGGATGACCCACATCGCCTGCCCCATCGGCAGCACCGCCCCGGCGGACACGGCGACGTACACGAAGAGCCCGAGCCAGGCCGTCCCGAACGCGAACGAGAGGACCACGGCGAGCGCGAGGAGCGCCGCGAGCGACCAGCGCACCACACGCCAGTCGAGGACCTTGGCGGTGTACCGGAACACCACGGACAGATAGCAGACCACGAAGGCGGCCAGGCCGAGCCAGCCGAGCGCGGTGGCCACGCCGCTCCGTTCGCTCTCCACCAGGTCCCGCACCGGACTGGCGAGGAAGACCAGCCAGATGCCGATCCACAGCGCCTTCGTCAGCAGCTGGCGGCGGTCCCGCACCGGCTGTCCGAAGCTGTGCAGGGGGTGGTCCCGCTCGGTGCCGTCGGTGTCGTTCACGCCTTCAGGGTGTCCTTCCGGTACAGCCATGCCGCGCCGCCCGCGAAGAGGACGAAGTACCCGGCGAGGAGCGCGATGTCCTTCGCGTGCGGGGCGTCGCCCAGTTCGATGGCCTGTCCGAGGGCAGCGTATGCGTGGGTCGGCAGCCAGGACGCGATGTCGCGCAGCCACTGCGGGAAGGTGGTCGTGGGCATCCACAGGCCGCCGAGCACGGAGAGACCGAAGTACACGATCATCGTGATCGGGCGGACCGCGTCGCCGGTCGCGAGATAGCCGATGGCCACCCCGAGCGCCGCGAAGCAGAGGCTGCCCGCCCAGATCGCCCCGGTCAGCGCGAGCCACTGCCAGGCGTCGAGGCGGACGTCCTTGACGGCGGCCGCGACCGCGAACACCACGAGGATCGACGGCAGGCTGACCACCGCCGCGCTCGCCGTCTTCGCCAGGACATAGCCGCGCCCCGGCAGGCTGGTCAGGCGCAGCTGCCGCACCCAGCCGCTCTCGCGCTCCTTGGCGATGCGCTCGCTGTTGCCCATCAGGACGGCGGTCAGCGCCCCGAACGACGCCATCGAGACCATCATGAAGGCGGGCACGCCCAGACCTGTGCCGCCGACCTCGTCGGTGGCGTCCTGGCCGCCCGCGATGAGCAGGAAGAGCAGCGCGGGATAGAGCACCGAGAAGAACAGGAACTTCTTGTTGCGCAGGGCGCGGGTGATCTCCAGCTTGATCAGCATGCCTTGGCCTCCTCGGCTTCGGTGATCGCCACGAAGGCCTGCTCCAGGCCGAGGCCCGTGACCTCCAGGTTCCGGGGGTACAGAGCCAGTCCGTAGAGCGCGTGCACGGTGGCGTCGGCGTCCGTCGTCCGGAGCCGGACGGTGTGCCCTGACACGTCGGCGGCGCTCACGCAGGGCAGCGCGCGCAGCGCGCGGGCGCCCGCCTCGTCGATGGTCTCCAGATCGAAGGAGACCTTGCGGGCCCCGGCCCTCGCCTTGATCTCGGCGGCGGTGCCGTCCGCGACGAGCCGCCCCCGGTGCAGCACGAGGACGCGGTCCGCGATCGCGTCGGCCTCCTCCAGGTAGTGCGTGGCGAACAGGACGGCGCGGCCCTGGTCCGCCTGCTCGCGCATGGTGGCCCAGAAGGCCTGGCGGACGGTGACGTCCATGCCGGTGGTCGGCTCGTCGAGGACGATCAGGTCACTGGCTCCCGCGGTCGCGAGCGCGAAGCGGACGCGCTGTTCCTGGCCGCCGGAGAGCTTGTCGACCTTGCGGTCGGCGAGCTGGGTGACACCCGCCCGGGCGAGCACGTCGTTCACGCGGTGCGGCCTCGGGTGCAGCTCGCAGGCGAGCCGCACCAGTTCGCGGACCGTGACCTCGCCCATCAGCCCGCCGCTCTGCAGCATCGCCCCGACCCGCCCGGCGGTGATCGCCTCGCGCGGACTCCCGCCGAAGACCCGCACGGTGCCGGTGTCCGGCTGCCGCAGGCCGAGCAGCAGATCGAGGGTGGAGGACTTGCCGGCCCCGTTGGGCCCGAGGAGCGCGACGGTCTCGCCGGGGGAAAGGTCGAGCGTGAGACCGTCCACGGCACGGACGTCCCCGTAGTTCTTGGTCACGCGGTCAAAGCTCACTGCTGTCATGCGTTCCATCGTCGCCAGGGGCGACGGACGGCGGCAGTGTCGTGTGTTGCGGGTCCGGGATGACAGATGTCATGCGCCCCGTAAGGGGCGCGGGGAACTGCGCGACCAGCCCCCACCCGCCCCCCCGAAGCCCCCCCCCCAAAAAACCCAAAACAAACCCCCCCGGGGTGGCAGTAACAACCAAAACCGCGCCCGGCGGGGGTGA
>NZ_JBHYIG010000340.1:0-9680 GCF_042740015.1 Streptomyces sp. NPDC059037 | reverse complement strand
GAACGAGGGCGGGGCGCGGTGCAGCAGGTGAGGAGAGGGATCAGGCGGCGTGGTCGATGACGTTGGGCGGCATGTCCCACGCCCACTCGCCGCTTGCAGCGGGCTTGACGGTGGGTGCCTTACCCTGGGCTGCGTCGCGGCGCCGGGAGGTGAAGCACAGTTGCTTCTCGTAGTCGGTCACCAGGGTCTGGACGAGGTTGACGTGCCGTCCGGTCTGCCAGATGGCCTGCCCTCGGCCGAGGAGCGGGATCTGTCGAACTGCCCAGTCGGGTAGGGAGAAGAGGCCGCGGCATTGCTCGGCCTCGTCCTCGTCCATCTGGTGGATGACCCGTGTGGAGGCCAGGCGCAGGAGATCCTTGGCCTCTTCGGACTTGGCGTCCTTGGCGCTGTGCGCGACTGAGGTGACCGAGAGGCCTTCGCGGCGGGAGTACTTCATCATCCGCTGCAACAGCGCTGCCGTAGCCGGGTGCTTGAGGATCTGCCAGGCCTCTTCGACGATGAGGGTCGAGTGGATGCCGTGATCGGCTCCGCCCTGAGCGAGCCATACCGATTCCAGGAAGACCCCGACGACCGACATCAGCGCGGGCAGGGCGATGGAGGTGCGGTCGATGCGGGAGAAGTCGAACACGGTCAGCTTCTCGTCCAGCGATACCGACGTCTCACCGTCGAGCATGCCCCGGGTGGCCGAGCGGATGAATGGGGAGAGCGCCTGCACGACCTCCTGCCCGAAGGCGAGCAGCTGCCCGCCGTCGAACCGACCGGGGATCGCGTCTGCCTGCAGTGAGGTGACCGCGCCCATCAGCCCCGACAGCGTGCGGGCGGCGGGAGACTCCATGGCCGCGTCCAGGGCCATCCTCGCTCCGGGCGACAGCGGCCGGTGGCCGCCGAGTTCGGCGAGCACGGCCACCAGCTGCACGCGGTGCAGCGGGGGAATCCGAGCGTCGAGGGGGTTCATGCACACCCCTTCGCCGAAGCGGACCGGCGTGATGGCCAGCGCCGCGGCGACCGCGTCCCACTCGCCCACGCCGTCTTCGCCCTTGGCGTCCAGGACGGCGTAGCGGCGCCTGGGCCTGGCCATGTCCCGCAGCGCCATGACCTTGGTGTTGGTGGACTTGCCGTTGCCCAGCGTGCCCAGCAGGGCCATGCCGGTGGACGGCAAGACCTCCTGGTCACAGTCGACGGGGGTCAGCCGGAAGGGGGAGCCGTCCAGCAGCGAGGCGCCGATCAGCGCCCCGTCGGTGACCGGCTTGCAGGCGTAGCCGGGAAACAGGCCTGCTGCCTGGCGGGTGGTGGTGGTCAGCATGTGATCTCGCCTCCCGGAAGCGGCAGCGCTGAGTGCCAGCCCCTCTCGTGTTCCTTGTCCATCCACGCCAGGTGCGCGCCGGCCGATACGGCGCTTTGCTCGATCTCCCGGCGAAATTCCTTCAGTTCCGCCTCGTCACGGGCCTGGATCATGATTCGGGCGGCGACCTTCACGTAGGCGGCGCCATCGGAGATGTCCTCCTCGTGGAGTTCGGCGGCCCGTCGGCCGGTGCGGGTGGAGGTCTTCTCCCGCCTCACGTCCTTCTCGTCGCGGGCGGTCGCGGTGCGCAGCATCTCCCCGGTCTCCAGCCGCTTCTCGGCCTTGCGCCGGTCCAGCGGCAGGTACTCGACGACGGTGGTGCGCGTGACGCGGGGCAGCGTCGTGATCATCGGGCGCCAGAAGTCCGCGGCCCGCTCCCCCCCGCCTGAAGTCGGCGACTTCAGCACTCGCCGTGACGAAGTCACCGGAGCGGAAATGGCTGTCGTGGATCTCGTACAGGTCACTGCCCCGGATCGTGGAGAGCGCGGTGTCCCAGGCGGAGCGGTCCCACATCTGGCCGGTGTCGATCCCGCACACCTGCGCCTGCTCAAAGGCGGCGTGGACCCAGGCCGTCTCTTCCTCGACATCAGGGCCGTAGGCGGGCACGGACAGGAGGATGACGGTGGTGTGCACGTCGCATGCCGCGTTCACCATCCCCATCAGCTGCCGGTAGGAGGCGGCAAGGTCGCCGTCCTGCTCGGCCCGGATGTCGCGCTCCCCCAGGTAGGGGCTGACCGCGTGCACGACGCGTACGCAGGACCCGTGACCGGTGGCCGCGACCCATTCCAGGAACGAGGCCAACGCGTCGTGGGCGCGGTCGCGGTGGGCGCCGTCCTTGAGGGCGGCACCGTCGGTGACCCACTCGAACGCCGCCAGCAGCCTGCCCCCGCCCTGCGGGAAGGCGTATCCCTCGCGTTCATGCCAGAGAAGGTCATTGATCTTGGTGAAGACGGCATGGTGGGGCAGGGCCCCCTCCGCATCCGTCGCGGAGGGGGCCTGCTCACTCTCGTACTCCCCAACGGTCCTGGCCAGAGCGCGTTTCCTGAGCGCGTGTCCGCCGCGGCGGGTGACCCGTTCGACGACCGTCGACCCGCCCGTCTTGACCAGGGACAGGGCCCCGGCCAGGGCGGCGGGGACGATGCAGGTGAGCGTCCCCAGGATGCCGGGGACCACAACGCCGTGGGTGACGCTGAGTGCGACCCCGGCCCCGATGACCGCGAGGTCAGTGCGGGAAGGGGGGAGTTTGAGCGTCTCGGTCTCGTACAGCGGGTCAAGCAGATACGTCCGGGACGCGGACATGACGAGTCCTTTCCTGTTGTGCGGGCGGCTTGCGGGCAGGGCCGGAGTTGGCGGGCGGGGATGTCTGCGCCGTCTGTCCGGGAGCCTTCAGCGCGGCCCGAACTCCCTTGCCGCCGCCGGGGTAGGGACGAAGGCCAGGCGCGTGTACGCCGGCCGCCGACTGGGTCGCCTTCCTCTTGCCGGGCGCTGCCTGCGCGTTGGCCAGCCGCTTGGTGTGGGCCTGGCGCTCCGCGTCGGCCGGCAGCTTCGTGACTGCGGTGCGTCCCTCGCTCTGCGTCTTCAGCTTCGGCGCCCGGGTGACGGCCGCGGCGACGTTCTTGGCCATCTGAGGAAGGCTCAGGAGGATGTACAGGCACACGAGCGTGGTGGCGGCCGTCAGCAGCAGATCGGTCAAGGCGCTCTTGGGCAGCACCTTGCGGAACATCAGCACGATGGCGACCGGCACCCGCGCCAGGAACACCGCCGCGAGGAGATGCAGCAATGTCTTGCCGCTGCGCGACTTCATCCAGCCCTTGCCGACCCCCAGGGCAGCGGACAGAGGCAGAAACACCAGCACTGCGAGCACGGCGACGGGCGAGATGACACACAGCAGCCACAGCGGGCCGACCGCGAACAGCACCACCGCCGCCTGCGCGAGACGGCCGTAGGGATTGCCGCTGGAACCCAGCAGCGACTTCTCCATGCCCTTGAAGGGATGGTCGGCCAGGTCCGCGTAGATGAGCGCGGAGAACTGGCCGAAGGCGAAGGCGATCAGTCCCACGGCCATCGGGATGACGGTCACCAGGAAGAGCAGCCCCAGGAACCGCCCGCCGGCCGAGCCCGCCTTCTTGAAGGCGGGCCCCGAAGGGCGGGTGATCCAGAAGATCAGCCCGCCCACCAGAACGATCGCACCGATCAGCAGGGCGATGCCCGCCACCGGGTTGTACACCTTCGCCAGCGCGCCGCCCTTGATGCCGCCGAGCGGATCGGCCGCCGCCATCATCGACTTGTCCATCAGCCGGTAGAGGGCGGACGCCTGGTCGGACAGCCAGTCGGCGGCGGCGCCGAGCGGATCGAGTGCGTCGGGCATCTCCGGTGTCAGCTCGTCCGGGTCCGCGCCTCCGCCGCCGCTCTGGCCCTTCTCGCAGTACTTATGGGCAGGCCCCTTGATCAGACCGCACTTGTCGTCAGCCACGGCTCAGCCGCCCAGTGCCGTGGCGATGGAGGGGCCGATGGCCAGCACGCCGAGCAGCAGGACGATCAGACCGCCGACGGTGATCGCGGTCTTCTTGAGCGCCGTGCCGTCCTTCTTGAACCCGGCCTGAATGCCCCCGCGGCCGGCCGAGATGACCGCTCCGGCAGCGATCGCCAGGATGACCGCGCCGATCAGGACGCCCATGATCACGCCGTACAGCGGCAGGAAACCGGAGACGGGCGCCAGGTCCGGGCCGGTGTCGTTGACCGTCTTGACGACCTGCTTGGCGCCCTTGGAGCAGTCCTTCGTTCCGTCGGACTTGGTGATGCAGCCATCCCCGGGGCCCGCGACGACGATCGTTCCGGTGTACTTGCCCATGATCAGTGCTCCTTCTCGGACGTGCGGTGGAGGGTTTCGTGCTGCTGCGCGTTCAGGCGCTTGACCGTGTAGCCGAGCCGGACCGCGACGATCGCGGTCGCGGCGCACATCAGAACCAGGAAGACGGCCAGTCCCGTCAGAACGGACACCGTCGTTTCCAGGCTTTCAGCGGACGAGGCCACGGAATACATGGCCTGGGTAGTGGCGATGCACTGTCCGTTCGCCATCACGCCTCCTTGCTGTTCTCGGTTTTGGGGTAGACCCGGCCAGCACCCATGTAGGTGTCCCACCAGATCTTTTCGATACGGACCTTCGCCCCTGTGCGGGGCGCGTTCAGGAAGTGGCCCCTGCCGATGTAGATGCCGACGTGGTCGATGTCGGCAGGAGTGGCCTTGCCCGTCCTTTTCTTCTTGCTGAAGAAGACGAGATCCCCGATTTGCAGGTCGTTCTTCTCGACGAGCGAGCCGTCATTTTCCAGGTGCGTGTACTGGGCGCTCGCGACTCTGGGGAGGTTCACACCGGCCTGCGAGAAGGCGGCTTTGGTGAGACCCGAGCAGTCGAACCCGCCGTCCGCGTCCCCGTTGCCGCCCCATACGTAGTCCTTGCCGATCTGAGCGGATGCGTAATTGACCGCTTCGACCGTCACGTTGGTCTGCCCGCCGACCGCCTGACCCATCTTTGCGGCCGACGCCATGATGGTGGAGACGTAGTGTTCCGTCTCCTTGTACGGCGGGATTCCCCGGTACTTTTGCACCGCTCTGGGACCGGCGTTGTAACCGGCCAGCGCCAGACGTGTCTTGTCTCCGGGTATATCCTTCAGGTCGGATGAGACCTTGCACATGTACTTGGCGGCGGCCGGGATCGCGTCTTCCGGGTCCCACACGTTCTCTTCGCCGTCTCCGTTGCCGTCGAATTTGTTGTTTGCCCAGGTTCCGGGCATGAATTGCGCGATACCCTTCGCGCCGACAGGTGATTTGGCGTTCGGGTTGAATCCGGATTCCTGTTTGAGCTGTGCGGCCAGAATGCTGGGGGTGATGGCGTCGCACTCGTTGCCCCAGGCGTTGAAGAGCCGCTCGTACTGTGCGGGCACCGATCCGGGCGCCGTACGGTTGGCCGCCGTCGTGGCCTTGCTGCCGACGGCCGGGTTGCCGGTCAGGCTTGTGGCGGTGACCGCCAAAAGACCCGATCCGACCACCAGCAGGCCGATCGCGGACCCTTTCATCTCCCACTCTCCTCAGGTGTGTTCATGCAGTTCAGGAACCCTGTACGGGACCCTGCGGGCACCCTGCATCGCCCCTGCGGCACAGGGTGGCCGCAGGGTGCTTGCGAGGTGGCCGGCAGGGTGCCTAGCGGGTCAGGATGTCGCTGAGGCGGCGCCCCTGAACGCGGTCGACGGAGACCGCGGGGACAGGTCGCCCGAAGGCTTCGGACAGCCATGCCGACACGGCCTTGCCCACTGCCGTGCGGTCATCCCCACCGGCAATATCCACCCCCAGCTCACGGAGCCTGGAAGCGAACTCGATGGTGGAAAGGAACAGGTTTTCGGCGTACGCCTCGCGGACGAGGCGCACGTGCTCGGGCTCGGCTTCCTGGAATTCCTCGGCCCTCGCATCGATGGCCGCGTTGAGTTCCTCGTCCGTGACGAGGAACCCGCGCAGCTGGCGGCACTTGTCCTTGACCTGGAGAATCGCCGCCCCGTCAATTCCAGGGAGCTTCGAGGCGTCATGCCCACTCTTCGCCGTCCCGGCTCCGAGAATCACATCCGACTGCCCGGTCTCGGCGCACCCGAAGGCCACACGAACACGGTGATTCGCACGAATCGACGTGTTGATGACTTCAGCCTTCGGACTCTGCGTCGACAGGACGACGAGGATCTTCGAAGAACGGAACTTCCGGGAGGCCGTCTTCAGCTTCGCCTCGAATGCTGTCGCCTGCTTCTTCGAATCGGCTTCGTCGGTGTAGGTGCTGACCTCGTCGACGATGAAGAGAAGCGGCCGGTGATTCACCTTTCCGTTTCCGGCCCGGACCGAAGCACTGTTCTCCGACGAGCGCTTTTCGTGCCGTTCCTCCACGAAAGAGATGATCTCCATCATCCGATCGTGATCGGGAACCTCTTCGTAGATCAGGCACGCCTTTTCCGCGTACGCGAGATCGCCGTCACCCTTGGCGTCGACCAGGACGATGTCCCATCCGTTGACCAGAGCGAAAAAGACGAGCCACTTGATCTCTTCGGTCTTTCCGCTGCCGGAGGACCCGGCGATCAGAATGTGCGTATCGCCGACCGGTGACCTGATCTCCTCAATGGCGCCGTACATGTCGTACCCGACCGGAATCACGCCCCGGTTGGCGGCTTCCATCGGGTCGGGAAGGTCCGGGATACGGCTGTAGACCGGCTGGTCGAGGACCGTGATGACCGCATGCCGGGAGGTGGGACCCGGCCGCATCGTGACCCTCGTGGCATCCGCGCCGAGCCAGGAGATCACCCGCTCCGACTTGCCGGCCACATCCCCGTACACGCCGCCGGGTGGCAGCTCGATGACCCACTCTTCCCCCAGCTCGACGCGCCCACGGCTGAGCGTGCGCGGCTTGCCCGCCGCGTAGTCGAGCTTCAGCGCGGCCGCCAGCTTCGGAGCCTCGTCAATCTGGAAGGAAGCAACCGCGTCCTGCGGCGCCGCACCCGGCACGGCCGGTGACACTCCCCCCGCCGTATGGGCCGGGGAGAGGGCAGAGTCACCGTGACGAACTTCAGAGGCCCACAAGGGGCCGTGCGGTGTGGAGTCTTGAAACCCGTCGGAGGCGAACGCGGTGACGACGTTGGCCTTTCGCTGACGAGGTCCTCGGCCGCGCCGGTAGGCCCTGCTCATGGCCAGCGCACATGATCCGATCAGCAGCACGGCGATGCCGAGCAGCCAGAGGCGGTTGTCGTAGATCCAGGCTTCGACCTCGTCCCGGTAGACCAGCCCGGAGGCGGGCCCGGTGACAGCCAGCCCGCCGATCAGCCACCTGACCTCTTCGGACATCGGCTTCTTCGCCGCGGGCTTCACCGGTTTCGTTGCCGGTTTCGCTTCTTTCGTCTCTTCGACCGCTTCAGCGGTCATGCGTCCTCATTTCTCGGTAGGAGTGGGCAGGACGAACCCCCGTGGTCTCTTCCCGGATCTGCGCGGCGGACCTGCGGGACCTGCGGACCTGTGTCCGCCAGCCCGCCAGCCGCCGGCCAACCGATGGCCCGGGGACGGGTGGTGCATTCGACTGTCTTCCGGCAGTCGCAACGAAGCCCGGTCCCACTGCTGTGGACCGGGCTCCATCGGTGTGTGCCGGACTACGCGGGCTGCTCGGCAAACTCCGCCTGCAGCTGCTCATACGTCTTGGCCATGCGCTCATAGCTGGCCTTGGCGCCCTGCGCCTTCATCGCCTTGATGAAGCCGTTGAGCGACTTCGGCGGAGCCAGCTCGGTGAAGATCCGGCGGCCCGTGAGGTACAGCTCCTCATCGCTGAGACCGGGCTTGCGCCCCGGTCCCTCGGAAAGATCCGAGGGACCCTCGGAATCATCCGCAGGGACTTCCGAGGGTTCGGCCCTCGAGGGGCGTTCGTGCAGCTCGGAGGCTTCCGAGGATTCCGAGGAGTCCGCCTCGCCAAGGGCGGGCTCCGGTGTGTTCGGGCTCGGGACCGCGGGGAGTTCCGAGACCCCCTCGGAACTGCTCGCGGCGTGGGTCTCGATTCCGAGGGGGACTTGTGAGGGGGTGGACAGGACCTGTAGCGAGCGGGCCGCGAAAGCCTGTGCCGCCGAGCCGTGCTCGGCCTCGGAATCCTTCAGCTTCTCCTCGGCCTTCGCACGAGCCTTGTTGATCTTCTTTTGCATGCCGGTCAGCGCCTTGGCCTGCACCGTCTGCCGGTGGGCCTCCGCGAGCGTCTCAGCCGTCTCGATGACGACCTCGTTCTCCGCCCTGGCCTTCAGATGCCGGGCATCGGCATACGTGCGGGCGAGCGTGTTGCGGGCGGTCGCGGACTGATCCGCGATGACCCGGGAGGTCGCGCCGTCCGCGAGCATGTGGTCGGCGAAGATCCGCAGCCCCATGAACACGGCGGCGGCCACGGGGACCAGAGCGAAGACGCGGGCGTGCCCCATCAGCAGCAGGATCGCGACCGAACCGGCCATCGACAGGCCCGCCACGGACAACATCACCGTCATGCCGAGGACACTGCGCTGCCGGATGGCCTGCTCGCTCATCTTCAGCGCGCCGATCCACAACGCGTCAAAGACAAGGGCGATGAACCAGGCCGCAACGGTGCCGAGCCTTCCGCCCAGTTGGAGGATCGGGGCGAGCTGGCTGCCGACGGTGACCGCCACGACAGCAAGGGCCGCCAGCGTCAGCAGCTTCTCGACGACGGCGAACGGGTTGAAGCCCCGGATCCTTCCGAGGGCGTTGGATGTGCGAGTCACAGTCACTCCTGGGTCAACGGCGCCGCTTGGACTGGCGCGCTCGGAAGGCGTCCTGGAGGCGGGCGAAGCGCTCGTGAAGCGATGCCCCCTCCGGGCAGTTGCGGCCTTCCTGGCAGGCATCGCAGCCCTTGAAGTGCTGGGCGGATGCCTCGAAGGCGCCCATGTAGCGGTCGTACAGGTCATCGCTCGGCTGCTTGGCCATCAGCAGCCGATCCTCACGACGCTGGAGCCTTTGGCTGCGCGGGCGGCGCCGTAGGCAATGAGTCGCACCGTGGCGCCCGCGAAGTCGGCGTACGCCTCCAGGACCCATGTCTTGCCGTCGCTCTGGGAGTGGAAGTCCACCGCGTCACGGTTGATGCGCAACGCGGCCCGCCAGGGCTCGAAGGCTCCCAGGTCGTCGTGCAGGGACACTTCCAACCGCGTCGGATAGATCGGCGTGACCCTCACCTCAGGGGCGGGCAGATCGGGGAAGTCCAGAGCCAGCAGGCGCAGGGCCCGCAGAGGAACCGTCAGTCCCTCCATTGCCAGGTCTGTCGTCACGCCGCCACCGCCAGACCCGGCGCACCGCACACGGCCGGGCGCCGCGCCGGCGCCTTGCGGGCCCGCCGGGGCCGCGGCGCCCGCTGGGGCAGATCGCTCGCCTTCAGCAACGCCCTGGCGTAGGCCGCGGCCACCGGGTCGACCTCCCGCAACTCTTTGACCACCTCGCGAGCCACGGCCAGCCGCGCCGCCCGATCCTTCGCGGACTCCGTGGCCGTGCCGGTGAACAGCTCCGGGTCGAACCCCGCCGCACGCTCGGCGAAGCCCAACGCCAACTCCGCGAACTCCTTCGCGGTAACGGCGGTATGACCAGCAACGATGCACTTCATGGGTCGTGACTCCTCTGAGATCAGACGGGATGGGAACGGCCCGAACAGCGCCCCCCGAGCAGCCACACCCGGGGGGCCGGCCAGAGAAAGGGATGAACGATGGCCTGTGTCTTATAAACATAAACGAGCCCACGATAACAGGAAGGATCTGGGTTTGGGGGGTGGTGGTTTAAATTG
>NZ_JBHYIG010000339.1:0-9684 GCF_042740015.1 Streptomyces sp. NPDC059037 | reverse complement strand
CACTGTCCTAGATCGTCCCGGGCGCGCACACTGGGAACACGACCGGGCGTCGAGGACCGAGGAGGCGCTGCATGGAGGCAGTCGGCGACGACCGGAACGGGTGGCGGGCCCGCCTGACGCCCCCCGCGCGCAGGGAGCTGCTCGCTTCGGCCCGGTGGCGCGGCGCCCTCGCCGTGCTCGCCGGCGCACTGCCGGCCCTCGCCTTCCCCGCTCCCGCTCTGTGGTGGTTCGCCTACGTCGCGCTCGTGCCGTGGATCCTGCTCGCCCGCTCGGCGGGCACGGGCCGCCGGGCCGCGCTCGACGGCTGGCTCGGCGGCATCGGTTTCATGGTGGCCGTGCACCACTGGCTGCTGCCGAGCCTGCATGTGTTCACCCTCGTCATCGCCGCGCTGCTGGGCCTGCTGTGGGTGCCCTGGGCCTGTCTCGTGCGGCACTTCCTGGGCGGGGCCACGTCGCCGGGGCGGACGGCGGCCGCGCTGCTCGTCCTGCCGTCCGGCTGGCTGATGGTCGAACTGGTCAGGTCCTGGGAGGGCTTGGGCGGCCCCTGGGGGCTGCTCGGCTCCAGCCAGTGGCAGGTCGACCCCGCGCTGCGCCTCGCGTCGGTGGGCGGGGTGTGGCTGGTCAGCGCCTTCATCGTGGCCGTCAACGTCGGTGTCGCCGTACTCGTCGTGGCGCAGGCCGGACGGGCCCCCGGGACGACCCGCATTCCGGCCGTCGCCGGGCTCGTGACCGTCGCCACGGTCACCACGTCCGCCTGGGCCTGGGCGCCGCGCCCCGAGCCCGCGGGACGGATCCGGGTCGCCGTCGTCCAGCCCGGCGTGATCGACGGGGCAGGCGGCGCGGACAAGCGGCTCGCGCGCCAGGAGGCGCTGACCCGCTCCCTGGCGGACCAGGACCTGGACCTCGTCGTCTGGGGCGAGAGCAGCGTCGGCCACGACCTGACGCAGCGCCCCGACGTCGCCCGCCGGATAGCTGCACTGTCCCGCGAGACGGGCGCCGACATCCTGGTGAACGTGGACGCCCGCCGTTCCGACCGGCCCGGCATCTTCAAGAGCTCCGTCCTGGTAGGCCCGCAGGGACCGACCGGTGACCGCTACGACAAGATGCGGCTCGTCCCCTTCGGCGAGTACGTCCCCGCCCGCTCGCTCCTCGGCTGGGCGACGTCCGTGGGCAAGGCGGCGGGCGAGGACCGGATGCGCGGCGAACGTCCGGTCGTGATGAACGTCGGGGACGGCCTCAAGGTCGGGCCGCTGGTCTGCTTCGAATCGGCGTTCCCCGACATGAGCCGCCATCTGACGCGCGAGGGCGCCCAGTTGCTGCTCGCGCAGTCGTCGACCTCGACGTTCCAGTCCAGCTGGGCCCCCGAGCAGCACGCCTCGCTCGCGGCGGTGCGGGCCGCCGAGACGGGACGCCCCATGGTGCACGCCACACTGACCGGCGTCTCGGCGGTGTACGGCGCGGACGGCGAGCGCCTGGGGACCCCGCTCGGCACCTCGGCGAGCGCCACGGCGACGTACGAGATACCGCTGGCCAAGGGCGTCACGCCGTACGTGAGGTTCGGCGACTGGCCCGTGCACGCGGCCTTCGCGGTGCTCGTCGCCCTGTGCGCGACCGAGGGCCTGCGTTCGCTCAGGCGGCCTGCTCCTGAGCCGCGCGGACCACGCGCTCACACAGCTCATGGGTCGCCAGCGCATCCCGGGCACTGAGCACCTTGCCGGCGCGCACGGCGTCGAGGAAGGCGAGCACCACCTGCTCGATGCCGCGCTGCCTGGCCACCGGCACCCAGTCGCCACGCCGCCGCACGGTGGGCTGGCCCTTGTGGTCGACGACCTCGGCGAGATTGAGCACCTGCCGCTTGGTGTCCTGTCCGGAGACCTCGAGGATCTCCTCGGTGGAGCCGCTCATCCGGTTCATCACGCCGATCGCCGTGAACCCGTCGCCCGCGAGCTGCAGCACGATGTGCTCGAGGAGCCCGTCCGCGATGCGGGCCCGCACCCCGACGTGGTCGATCGGTCCCGGCGCCAGGAAGCGCAGCGTGTCGACGACGTGGATGAAGTCGTCGAGGACGAGGGTGCGCACGTCCTCGGGCAGCCCGATGCGGTTCTTCTGCATCAGGATCAGCTCGCGCGGGTGATCGAGGCACTGCGCGTAGCCGGGTGCGAGGCGGCGGTTGAAGCCGACGGCGAGGCTGGTCCCGCGCTCCTCGGCGAGGCGCACGAGCCGCTCGGAGTCGGCGAGTTCGTACGCGAGGGGCTTGTCGACGTAGACGGGCACGCCCGCTTCGAGCAGCCGCGTCACGATCTCGGGGTGCGCGGCGGTCGACGCGTGCACGAACGCGGCGTCCAGGTCCTGGGCGAGCAGCGCGTCCAGGTCGGTGTGGCAACGCTCGTCGGGGATGTGGTGGACGCCCGCGATCCGGGCGAGGGTCGCGGGGGTGCGCGTCTGCAGGTGCAGTTCGACTCCCGGCAGGGTGGTGAGCACGGGCAGATACGCCTTCTGCGCGATGTCACCGAGTCCGATGCAGCCGACCTTCACCACTGTCTCCTCTACCGCTGTACGACGCGCTGCTCCTGCTGTGCGCGTTCCGTTCCCGCAGCATACGGCGGCTGCGGCGGGCGCCAGTCGGCGATGGAGGCGAAGCCGCGCAGGATCAGGCCGGGGCCGAGGCGGGCCGCCGCGCCGACGAGGGTGTTGCGTACGGCGATGAGCGGGGCGCCCGTCAGATGGGTCAGCCGGGCGGTGCGTGCCGCCTGCCGGACGATCGCGGTGGTGCGCGGCACCCGCACCGCGCTGTAGGCGGCGAGCCCGGCGGACAGATCGCCGCCGGGTGCCGCGTGGTGGGCGAGGACCACGGCGTCCTCGATCGCCTGGTTGCCGCCCTGGCCGAGGCAGGGCGTCATCGCGTGCGCGGCGTCGCCGATGAGGGCGGTCCGCCCCCGGTGGTAGGCGGTGAGCGGTGTGGTCAGGTGGCGTACGTCGTTGCGCAGGATGTCCTCGGGGCGTGCGGCGTCGATGATCGCGGGGATCGGGTCGTGCCAGTCGGCGAAGCGGCGGGCCATCTCGGCCTTCTCGCCGTCGGGGCTGTGGCCGCCCTCGGGCACGGTGGCGGTGCCGTACGCGTAGATCCTGCCGCCCTTGAGCGGGTGCGTGCCCCAGACTCCGCCGCGCCCCCAGGTCTCGTGCGGCTCGAAGGGGCGGTCGGGGGCGGGGACGACGAGGCGCCAGGCGGTGAATCCGGCGTACGCCGGCTGCGGATGCGCCGGGAAGAGGGCGGTGCGCACGGCCGAGTTGATGCCGTCGGCGCCGATCACGAGGTCGGCCTCGACGTCGCCTTCGCGGGTGGAGACGACGGCCCTGCGATCGGCCGCGCCGGGGTCGGCCAGCCGCGCGCGCACCCCGGTGCGCAGGGCGTCCGCGGGCAGGGCGGAGACGAGCAGGTCGACGAGGGTCGCCCGGTGCAGCATCACGAGCGAGCCGCCGAACTCCCGCAAGGCCCCCGTGGCGCCGGCCCGCACGAGCCAGCGTCCGTTCTGCGCGCGCATCCCGCCGCCGCCCTCCCAGGCCGCGAACTCGCGGACCCGATCGCCGAGGCCGAGGACGTCCAGGGCCCGCTGGGCGTTGCGGGCGAGCCCGATGCCCGCGCCGACGGGCTCCAGCGTGGCCGCCCGCTCCAGGACGGTGACCTGCCAGCCCGACAGGTGCAGGCCGATGGCGGCGGTGAGGCCGCCGATGCCGGCGCCGATGACGACCGCGTACGGCCGCTCGCCCCGCTCGGTCCTGCGCGCTCGCTGTCCCTGGGCCATGGCTCCTCCTCCACCCCCGACCCACTACACCTGTAGTGGGCGATGACCCGACCGTACTACACCTGTAGTGGATGGCGGTAGGGTTGCCCCCATGTCCGTACGCAGCGCGGGGACGCCGCGCGCCGAACTGATCGCCGACACTGCGCTCGCCCTGCTCGCCGAGCGCGGCATGCGCGGCCTGACACACCGGGCCGTGGACGAGGCGGCGGGGCTGCCGCAGGGCTCTACGTCGAACCACGCACGCACCCGCCTCGCGCTCCTGGAGACGGTGGTGCGCCGGCAGGCGGAGCGCGAGGCGGAGGTGCTCGATCCCGACGAGCTGCCGGACCCCGCAGGCGGCCGTGAGGCGCTGATCGCCTCGCTCGCCCTGGCGCTGCACCGCTACCTCTCCGGCGGCTTCCGCCAACTCCTCGTCTCCCGCTACGAGCTGGCCCTGGAGGCGACCCGCCGACCGGAGCTGCGGTCCTACTACGACGCGGCGGGGGCGCAGTTCAGGGAGCCGCTGACGGCCATGCTGCGGGCCGCGGGATCACCGGACCCCGAGCGGCACACGCTGGCACTGGTGGCGTGGACCGACGGCCTGCTGTTCTCGTGCGTGGCGGGCACGTACCACGCCATGGTGCCGAGCGAGGACGAACTGCGCGCCGGCTTCCGGGAGTTGCTGCGGGGGATGCTGGGGTAATCGGGCGGCAATCCCGAGCACCGGGCCCCCTCCCCGGCTCCCCCTAGCGGACGCGCCCCTTCACCCATGCGGGGCATCCTTGGCCCGGTCCCCTTCCCGCAGGGCGGGACCACACAGCAGAGTTGCCCGAATGCACCGCACCACGACCACCGCGACGCTCCTGGTATCCGTGGCGGTCACCGCCGTCTCCGGGTGTGTGAGCGTCGAGCGGAAGCCCGCGCAAGGACCGGCCCCCGTGTCCGCCCCGCCCCCGGCGCCGCGCCCGCACGGCAGCGCCCGCCCCCGGATCGTGGAGGCCCCCGCACGGGAGGCGCTCGAACTCATCGGGCCGCCCCGCCGGCCGGCCCCCAGCGCCACGGCGACGGTCCCCGCCGCACCGCCCCGCACACCCCGCGCCGAGCAGCCAGAGCAGCACGAACAGCCCGAACGCTCCGGCAATTCCCCGCACCGCCGCAGCGACCGCGCCGGAACCCCTGCCCCACCCGCGCTTCCCTCCGCCGTGCCCACCGTCCTGGACGTCTGCGCCCTGGGCGAGGAGTACGGCAACTGGCAGCCGGGCAGCCCCGAGGCCGTCATCTGCGAGGGCACCTACGGACGTTGACCCGCGGCCGCCCGGCCCCCGCCGTGCCCGCCCCGGCTCACTCCACCTCGCTCCCCTCCCCCAACCGCAGCTCCAGCCTGCCGATGGCCGCCCGGATCCCGTCCCCGTACCCGTCGTCCCCCAAGGTGCCCACGGCCGCCCGCGCCCGGCGGATGTGGCTGCGGGCCGCCTCGGGGCGCTCCAGCTTCACGTAGTCGGCCGCCAGGTTGAGGTGCAGGGAGGGATAGAAGCCGCGGACCGCGACCGACTGGTGGTGCTGGTGCAGCCGCTCGTCCGTCAGCTCGTCGGCGGCCGACAACGCCCGCAGGTCCCAGGCCAGTTCGTCCGCGGGGTCCTCCTGCGTGTCCGCCATGTAGTGCGCGAGCGTGCAGCGGTGCAGCGGGTCGCCCGCCTCGCCGATCTCCGACCACAGGTCGAGGAAGCGGCCCCGCGCCTCCTCCCGGTCGCCCCCGTGGTGCAGCATGACCGCCTGCCCGATCCGCGTCATCATGGCGTCTTCCGCCGCCTGCTCCTGCTGCTCCGCCACCGGATCCTCCACACTCGTACGCCCATCGCCCAAACCGATCCCGACGCTAACCGCACCCACTGACAATCACGGTCAGGCGCGGTCGGAAGCGAGGTGCTCACGCGTACCGCTGGGCCAGCCCGGTGACGGTTCTCGCCAGTTCGGCGCGGAGTTCGGGCGGTCCGAGCACCTCGGCTTCGAGGCCGAGCCTGAGCAGGTCGCCGACGGCGACGGGCAGCGCCTCGACGTCGAGGTCGACCACCCGTCGGCCGTCCGCGTCCGGTTCGCCGGCCGCCTCCACGGCCCGCGCCCCGGCCGCCCCGAACAGCGCGGGCAGCAGCCGAAGGCCCGCCGGGGAGACCCGCACCCGAGCCGTGCCCCGCAGGACCCGGGCCTGCAGGTCCTGGGAGGCCGCCTGCCAGTACGCGGCCAGGTCGAACCCAGCGGGGCGCTCGGACGGCTCGTCCTGGTCCTCCGCCGTCACGTCCAGGAAGCGCGAGACGCGGTACGTGCGCACGGTGCCGTCGGCGGTCGCCACCAGGTACCAGTTGCCCGCCTTGAGGACGAGACCCAGGGGGTGCAGTTCGCGGTGCACCTCGCCGCCCCAGCGTCGGTAGTGCGCCCGCAGGACCCGTCGCCGCCACACGGCGTCGGCGACGACGGGCAGCAGCGGCGCGGGGTCGGCCGCCCGGAACCAGCCCTCGGCGTCGAGCAGGAAGCGCTCCTGGATCCGCCGGGACCGCTCACCGAGCCCGGCAGGCAGTGCGGCACCCAACTTGAGCTGGGCGGTGACCAGTTCGGCCCCCAGGCCGAGATCGGCGGCGGCCGCCGGCATGCCCGCGAGGGCCAGCGAGTCCGCCTCGTCGTCGGTGAGGCCGGTCAGCCGGGTGCGATAGCCGTCCATCAGCCGGAAGCCGCCCGCCGGGCCGCGCTCGGCGTACACGGGCACTCCGGACGCGGCCAGCGCATCCACGTCCCGGTAGACGGTCCGCACCGACACCTCCAGCTCGTCGGCGAGTTCGGGCGCGGTCATCCGCCCACGGTTCTGGAGCAGCAGGAGCAGGGCGAGAAGCCGGTCGGCGCGCATGCGAGCAAGTCTGCACCGGTACCTGACAGAAGGTGTCAGGTACCGCTGACAAGCTCTTCTCATCGGCCGGCACGGAGCCGGACAACAGCCCCAGCAGACCGGGAGAACCCCCTATGACTACGACGACCACGAACACGGCCACCGGCAACTTCACCTTCACGCAGTGGGACGAGAAGCCCGTCGCGGGTGCGGACGGCGGCGCACGCATCGCGCACGCCGCCGTCACCAACGACTTCACCGGCGGCATCCGGGCCACCGGCACCTCGTGCCAGTACACGCTCGTCTACACCGACGAGACCACCGGCGCCTTTACCGGCCACGAGTTCATCGAGGGGAGCATCGACGGGCGCAGCGGCTCGTTCGTCCTGGAGCAGCGGGGTTCCTTCGGCGCCGACGGCACCATCAGCTGCACCCTGACCGTCCACCCCGGTTCGGGCTCGGGCGAGTTGGCGGGCCTGGCCGGCACCGGCTCGTTCACCGCGCGGCACGGCGACTCCACCGTGCCGTACACCTTCACCTACGCCATCGGCTGAGCTCAGCCGATGTCCGGGATGCGCCAGTCGATCGGCTCGTGCCCCTGCGCCGCCACCGCCTTGTCGATCTGGGTGAAGGGGTGCGAGCCGAAGAACTTCTTCGCGGAGAGCGGCGAGGGGTGCGCGCCCTTCACCACGACGTGCCGCTCCTCGTCGATGAGCGGGAGCTTCTTCTGGGCGTAGTTGCCCCACAGGACGAAGACGGCAGGGTCGGGGCGGTCGGCGACCGCGCGGATGACCGCGTCCGTGAACTTCTCCCAGCCCTTGCCCTTGTGGGAGTTGGCCTCCCCGGCGCGGACCGTGAGCACCGCGTTCAGGAGCAGGACGCCCTGCTGGGCCCACGGCATCAGATAGCCGTTGTCCGGCACCGGGTGGCCGAGCTCTTCCTTCATCTCCTTGTAGATGTTCCGCAGCGAGGGCGGGGTCTTCACGCCGGGCCGCACGGAGAAGCAGAGGCCGTGGCCCTGGCCCTCCCCGTGGTACGGGTCCTGGCCGAGGACGAGCACCTTGACGTCGTCGTACGGCGTCGCGTCGAGGGCGGCGAACACCTCGTCGCGCGGAGGGTAGACGGGACCCTTCTCGCGCTCTTCCTCGACGAACTCGATGAGCTCCTTGAAGTAGGGCTTCTGCAGCTCCTCGCCGAGGACTCCGCGCCAGGACGCGGGCAGCATGGCGATGTCGGTCACGTCAACAACCTCCGGTGTGCGGTCACTTCTCACCACAGAACCTACCGGCGACCACTGACAATCGATCCGTTCACCCTGCTGCCCGCCGCCCTGACCAAGTGGTCTCGCGCCTACCAGCTGGTCTTGCGCTGCAGCTCCCACATCATCATGATCGCCGACGGGTCGAGGGCACGCTCGCCGCCCGCGATCTCCTCGCTGGCCATGATGTACTGCTTGCCCTGCCACAGCGGCAGCAGCCGCGCGTCGTCGACGAGGAGCTGCTGCGCCCGCTCGAAGTCGTCGGCCACGGCACCGCGGTCGGCCTCACGGCGTGAGTGCGGCAGGACCTCGTCGGTGATCTCCGGCACCGGATAAGGCGTGTTGAGCACGTTCTTCTCGCCGATGAACGGCGCGATGAAGTTCTCCGCGTCGGGGAAGTCGGGGAACCAGCCACGGCCGAAGACCGGGTACTCGCCCTTCTTGGTGCCCGCGTCGAACTCCGTCCAGGGACGGCTCTTGAGCGTGATCTTGAACAGGCCCGACGCCTCTAGCTGCCGCTTGATCTCGGCGAACTCGGGTGCGGTGGCCGAGCCGTAGCGGTCGGTCGTGTACCAGAGCGTGAGCGGCACCGGCGCGCTGATGCCCGCCTTCTGGAGGATCTGCTTCGCCTTGGCCGTGCTGGGGTCTCCGTAGTCGTCGAAGAAGCCGGTGCCGTGCCCGGTCAGGCCCTGGGGGACCATCGAGTACAGCGGTTCGACGGTGTCCTGGTAGATCTTGTGGGCGATCGCCCCACGGTCGATGACCTGGGCGAAGGCCTGGCGTACCGGCTTCTTCCTGGCCCAGGGGTCGTCGGGGTTGAACACCAGGTAGCGGATCTCGGTGCCCGCGCCCTCGACCAGCTGGATGCCCTCGCGCCGGTGCTTGCCCTGCATCTCGACGATGTCCTTGGAGGCGAGGCCGCGGAAGGTCACGTCGATCTGCTTGTTCTTGAGAGCCGAGACCATGGCGGTCGACTTCTTGAAGTAGCGGATCGTGACCGCGTCGTTCTTGCGGTCCGCCGAGCCCTTGTACTCGGAGTTCTTGACCAGCTCCGCCCGGTCGCCGGGCTTGTACGACTCCAGGGCGTACGGTCCCGACCCGGAGATCTCGTTGCCCTCACGGACCTTGTCGGCCGGGTACTCATTGGGGTCGACGATCGACATGGCCGGCGTCGAGAGCACGAACGGGAAGGTGGCGTCCGACTTCTTGAGCCGGAATACGACCGTCCGGTCACCCTTCGTCTCGACCTTGTCGAGCGATCCGAGCAGACCCGCGGGCCCGCCCTCGACGTCGATGCGCCGCATGCGGTCGAAGGTGTACTTGACGGCCTTGGCGTCGAGCTCGTGACCGTCGGAGAACTTCAGGTCATCGCGCAGTTCGCAGGTGAAGACCGTGTTGGTCGCATCGGCGAACTTGCAGGACTCGGCCGCGTCCGGCTCGGGCTCCGCGGCCCCGGTCGGGAAGCTCAGCAGCGTCTGGAAGACGTTCCGGTACAGCTCCCAGGAGCTGTCCCAGGCTGCCGCGGGGTCGAGGGTGCTGGGGGCACTCATGGTGCCGACGGTGATCTGCTGCTCCTCGTCCTCACCGTCGGACGAGATCACCCCGCACCCGGCGAGCAGGGATATGGACAGCAGCCCTGCGGCCGGCCGCAGGCCCCGGCGGGACAGTCCGGCCGGGCCTCGGAGACCGGCCCCCGCCCCCGGGCGCACATCACAGAACACGCGCCCCCTCCACGATCGGCCAGGCCAAGGGTCGGGAGACAATATCGC